>DATEJC010000283.1:0-4066 GCA_035278345.1 Bradyrhizobium sp.
ACCGGGGCAGGGGCGCCCTTGTTGGTGGCGCGCCTGAGGGTCATGCGCCAGCTTTTTCCCGTGAGATCGGGATTCTGCTCGGAGCCGGAAAGCGCAAACTCCTTCTTGATGATGCTTTGGGTCAGGATAAACCACGAATAATCGTAGCCCGTGCCCATGATGTATTGCAGCTGCCCGAGCGTGTCGGAGCCGGGGAATAGCGGCGCGGGCAGGCGTTTTCCCGTCGCGTCGAACCACATCGAGGACGGGCCTGGCAGGATGCGGATGCCGTGCCTGGGCCAGATCGGATTCCAGTTCTGGATGCCCTCGACGTAATGCCACATGCGGTCGCGATTGATCAGCCGCGCGCCGGCGGCTTCCGTGATGCCGATCATGCGGCCGTCGACATGTTCGGGCACGCCGGAGATCATGAACTTTGGCGGCTCGCCAAGACGCTTGGGCCAGTTGGCCCGCACCAGATCGTGATTGCCGCCGATGCCGCCCGAGGCAACGACGACCGCCTGCGCACGCAGCGAGAACTCGCCGACGACCTTGCGCGACGAACTCTTGCCGCGCTCCACGCTCGTGGGTTCGAGGATGGCGCCGCTGACGCCATCGACAACGCCGTTGGTGACGCTGAGCGCATCAACGCGATGACGGAATTTGAAAATCAGCTTGCCGTTCTTCGCCCCCTCGCGCGCGCGACGCTCGAACGGCTCGACAATGCCGGGCCCCGTGCCCCAGGTGACATGGAAGCGCGGCACGGAATTGCCGTGGCCCATCGCGTCATAGCCGCCGCGCTCGGCCCAGCCGACCACCGGGAAAATACGGTGGCCCATCGCGCGCAGCCAGTCGCGCTTCTCGCCGGCGGCAAAGGCGACATAGGCCTCAGCCCACTTCCGCGGCCAGAGATCCTCCGCGCGATCGAAGCCTGCGGTGCCCATCCAGTCCTGCAAAGCGAGGTCGTAGGAGTCCTTGATGCCGAGCCGGCGTTGCTCCGGGGAATTGACCAGGAAAAGTCCGCCGAACGACCAGAACGCCTGGCCGCCAAGACTCTGCTCGCCCTCCTGGTCCAGCAGAATCACCCGCTTGCCTGCATCGGCAATCTCGGTGGCCGCCACCAGCCCAGCCAGGCCGCCGCCGACCACGATCACGTCAGCATCGCCAGCCATCGTTTCCTCCCCCGGATTTTCCCGGGCATCAAGCCCCTCACTTTTGCCGCGGTCAACGGCAAAACCGGCTTGCCTGTGGCGGCGCGGCCACGAAGAAATTGTTAACTGTTCCAGTTTGGGACCTTTGAGCCTCGGACGGTGCAGCGCCGTTGCAACACTGCATTTGAATTTGTTTTGAGCGAGTTCGGCCCCCTCGACAAAAATGCCGATCGGCAACACGCTGTGGACGTCTGCATCACAGAAGCACATTCAGATTCGATTACGAGACTGGGGCTGGGGGCTTCCGACATGAGGTTCGTGACTGGGTTGCTTGCGGCGGTCCTCCTTCTCGCTGGGATGGGCGCCAGTCACGCAGTGGTGCGGATTGCCGACGATCGTGGCGGCCGCATCGGCACTTATGTCGACAAGTACCAGGGATTGCGTTCCTCCGGCGAAACCGTGATCATCGACGGCCTCTGCGCCTCGGCCTGCACCATCGTGCTCGGCGCGGTCCCCCATGATCGCATCTGCGTCACCTCGGCTGCCAATCTCGGCTTTCACGCCGCCTGGGATTTCGGGCCCAACGGCCGCGCCGTGACCAACAGCGAAGCGACCCACATGCTCTACTCGATGTATCCCGCGCCGATTAAGCGCTGGATCGCGGCGCGCGGCGGGCTGACCCCGAAGATGATCTTCTTGCGCGGCAAGGCGCTGCAGGCGATTTACAAGCCCTGCTATCTCGACGCCCAGGCCTCCGCCAACAAGCCGGCAGCGGCGGCGGCTTCCTCCCGCTAAATCCTCCGCATGACGTGATCGGCGGCGCTTTTGCGCCGCTTGCCCGTGGGTGGAACACGGCCTATCTGAAGGCCATGGCCCGGCCGATTTCAGCCCCAAATGGCATGTTGCCTGCGACCCCGCCCAAGGCGCGGGCGGCTTCGGTCATTGTCTGGAGCGCCGGCGCGCTCGGCGTTCTTGCCGTTCTCGCGGCCGCGGCGCTGTGGATTTACTACGGCACGACGGTGTTCTTCGAGATGATCGCCGCCGGCATCGCGGCCTGTTTCTAATGGAGTGAGTGCTTAATGGAACGGCTTCGTCGCCCCATCGTCATCATCGCGGCCTTTGCCGCCAGCCTCGCCGTCGGGCTTTTGCTCATGACCTGGCTGATGGGCGATTTGAAAAAGATCGCCGCGCCTGCGGCGATCGGCGGGCCGTTTCAGCTCACTGACCAGGCCGGCCAGCCCGTCACCGAGAAGAATCTGAAGGGCCGCCCGACGCTGATCTTCTTCGGCTTCACCCATTGCCCGGACGTCTGTCCGACCTCGCTGTTCGAGATCTCGGAAGTCCTGCGCGCGATGGGCAGGGACGCCGACAAGGTCAACGCCTACTTCGTCTCCGTCGATCCCGAGCGCGACACGCAGGCGGCGATGAAGGATTATCTCTCCAGCTTCGATCCGCATCTGAAGGGACTGACCGGCGATCCCGAGCAGATCGCAAAGGTGCTCTCCGCCTACCGCGTCTATGCCAGGAAGGTGCCGCTGAAGGATGGCGATTACACCATGGACCACACCGCGCTGATCTATCTGATGGATCGCGAGGGGCATTTCGTGGCGCCCTTCAACATGAAGCGGACGCCGGAAGAGGCCGCGGCGGACCTCAAACGCTACCTCTAAGGCCTGATTTTTAATCCATTCGACCCTCGCTTCGCCTCCGGGATGGTCTATAAGGCCCGGAAATTCCGGACAAACCTGCCTGTAATGCCCGCTGTGATTGCCTTGCTGTTTTGCCTCCGCCCGACCCGCGCCGTGCTCGCCGGGGCGATGCTCGCAGCTGCGCTGGCGGTGGGGCTTTGTGATGGGGCAAACGCCCAGCAGCCCGCACCCAAGATCGAGGCGGCGCCGCAGGCCGTGCCCGGTTTTTGGGATCCGCGGCGGCGGCCGGACCGGCCGGATCTGTCACGCATCACGGTGATCCGCTTCCTCACCGAGACCGATTACCCGCCGTTCAATTTCACAGGGCCCGACGGCAATCCGGCCGGCTTCAATGTCGATCTGGCGCGCGCGCTGTGCGACGAGATCAAGATCACCTGCACCATCCAGATGCGCCGCTTCGAGACGCTGGTCGATGCCATCTCCTCCAACCGGGGCGATGCCATCATCGCCTCGCTCGCGGTCACGCCGCAGCTGCGCACGCGGCTCGATTTCACCGATCCTTATTACCGCGCGCCCGCCCGTTTCGTGTCGCGGCGCGAGGCGGTGATGAGCGAAGTGCGCCCCGAATATCTGGAAGGAAAGAAGGTCGGCGTCATCGGCGGCACCTCACACGAGGCGTATCTCAAGGCGATGTTCACGGACGCGGAAATCCGCTCTTATTCCGGTGACGAAGCGCTGCGCGTCGCGCTTCGCCGCGGCGATGTCGACCTGATCTTCGGCGATGCGATCTCGCTGGCCTTCTGGATCAACGGCACGGATTCGGCGGAATGCTGCGCCTTCTCCGGCGGGCCCTTTGTCGAAAGCCGCTATTTCGGCGAGGGCGTCGGGATTGCCGTGCGCAAAGGCAACGATCTGCTGCGCCAGGCGTTGAACTGGGCGCTGTTCCGGGTCTGGGAAAAAGGCCGCTACACCGATCTGTGGCTGCGCTATTTCTCGATCAGCCCGTTCTAGCGCTCTGCCTCCGTCAGTCATTGCGAGCGAAGCGAAGCAATCCAGCCTTCTTTTCGCGGTGACATGGACTGCTTCGCTTCGCTCGCAATGACGATTTGTGTTAACAAGACGGCCCGTTTTAGCCGGAGAAAGCCTCTCTAGATGTCCACCGCCGAACTTCCCGCCCCCAACGATCTTCGTTCGCTCGCCGAACAATCCAACGCCTGGCCGTTCGAGCAGGCCAAGGCGATTGTCGCGCGGCTGAAGAAGAAACCGAAGGACGAGGTGCTGTTCGAG
>DATEJC010000284.1:0-3946 GCA_035278345.1 Bradyrhizobium sp.
CGCATCATGACGCCCGGCCGCGCCATTGCCGCCGGCGCCGATTATCTCGTGGTCGGCAGGCCCGTCGTCGAAGCCGCCGATCCCAAGGCGGCGGCCGAGGCGATCCACGCCGAAATCGCGCAGTCACTGGTTTGAAGTAAGGAAGGAAGAACAAGATGGCAAAAGCATATTGGGTCGCACGCGTCGACGTTCACAATGAAGAAGGCTACAAGGCCTATGCAGCGGCCAACCCTGCAATCTTCAAGAAATTCGGCGGGCGCTTTATCATCCGCGCCGGCAAGTTCAACGCCATCGAAGGGCAAGGCCGCTCGCGCAATGTCGTGATCGAATTTCCCGACTACGACGCGGCGATGGCCTGCTACAACTCGCCGGAATACCAGGCCAACATCAAGGTTCGGCAGCCGCATTCGACTGCCGATCTCATCATCATCGAGGGCTATGACGGCCCGCAGCCCTAGGCGTTAGCCGTCATTGCGAGCGAAGCGAAGCAATCCAGCTTTGCTACAGCAGGAAAGCTGGATTACTTCGTCGCTGTCGCTCCTCGCAATGACGGCGGAGGCGGTTGCCGGAACGGCCCATGCCCGCTATAGGGCGGGGAGAGGTATTGCCATGGCCGATATGCGTTTGATCGTTGCGGGAGCCGGCGGGCGGATGGGCCGTGCGTTGACCCGCGTCATCTCTGAAACCAAGGGTGCGGTACTGACCGGAGCGCTGGAAGCGCCGGGTTCGCCGCTGCTGGGCAAGGACGCCGGTGTGCTCGCCGGCCTGCCCGAGAACGGCATCAAACTCTCCGCCGACCTGTGGTCGTTGTCGTCAAATGCGGACGGCATCCTCGACTTCACCATTCCCGGCGCCACCATCGCCAATGTGGCGATCGCCGCCGAGCGGGGCCTCGTTCACGTCATCGGCACCACCGGCCTTTCCGCATCTGATGAGGCCGTGATCAAGAGCGTGACCCAGCGCGCCATCGTGGTGAAATCGGGCAATATGAGCCTCGGCGTCAATATCCTGGCGGCGATGGTCAAGCGCGTCGCGAAATCGCTCGACCAGAGCTTCGACATCGAGATCGTCGAGATGCACCACGGCGCCAAGATCGATGCACCCTCGGGCACCGCCCTCATGCTCGGCGAGGCCGCAGCCGATGGCCGCGGCATCAAGCTTGCCGATCATTCGGCGCGCGGCCGCGACGGTCATACCGGTGCGCGCCGGCCCGGCGATATCGGCTTTGCATCGCTGCGCGGCGGCACGGCAGCCGGCGATCACAGCGTGATCTTCGCCGGTCCCTCCGAGCGGCTGACGCTGTCGCATCACGCCGAAGACCGCATGATCTTCGCGCACGGTGCGGTGAAGGCGGCCTTGTGGGCGCATGGCAAGAAGCCCGGTTTCTACACCATGGCCGACGTGCTGGGCCTTGCCGATGGCTAGGCTTCGAAAACCTGCAACGTAAGAGATCGCCGGTGAAAAGCGTCTATGAAATAGACGGAAACAAGTTTGATGATCTTGAGGCGTTTTACGACCACATTACTCAGGTTCTGATTCCCGGATCGGAATGGGGAAGGAATCTGGATGCCTTCAATGACATCTTGCGGGGTGGATTCGGAACACCAGAGGACGGCTTTGTCGTAAGGTGGAAAAATTCTGGTCGGTCTCGGGAGAAGCTGGGATATCCGGAGACGGTCAGGTACATCGAGCAGAAACTCAGCCGATGTCATCCGGAGAACCGTGAATGTGTGAGAAAAGACCTGTTGCTTGCACAACAGCGTAAGGGTCAAACCCTTTTCGAAATCTTGACGGACATCATTCGCAACCATGGGCCAGGAGGCAGCGAGTCGGAAGACGGTGTCGAGTTGGTATTGATCTAATGGGAGCAAGGTAACGATACCATCGCCGGCATGCCCTGCCACGCAGACCAGAACTCAATCCTTGAAATTGAAACGGACAACAGAATGAGCGACCGACTTCTTGTGCTCGTGCGCCACGGCCAGAGCGATTGGAACCTGAAGAATCTGTTCACCGGCTGGAAGGACCCTGATCTTACCGAGCAGGGCATTGCCGAGGCGAAAGCCGCCGGCCGCAAGCTGAAGGAGCAGGGCCTGTCGTTCGACCTTGCCTTTACCTCCGATCTGACGCGCGCCCAGCACACGCTGAAACTGATGCTCGCCGAGATCGGCCAGACCGGCTTGCCGACACAGGAGAACCTTGCGCTGAATGAGCGCGACTACGGCGATCTCTCGGGGCTGAACAAGGACGACGCGCGCAAGAAATGGGGCGAGGACCAGGTGCTGATCTGGCGCCGCTCCTACGACGTGCCGCCGCCCGGCGGCGAAAGCCTGAAGGATACGCTGGCGCGCGCGCTGCCCTATTACGTGCAGGAGATTCAGCCGCAGGTGCTGCGCGGCCAGCGCGTGCTGGTCTCCGCCCACGGCAACTCTCTGCGTGCCCTGATCATGGTGCTGGAGAAGCTGACCCCGGAGCAGATCCTGAAGCGTGAGCTCGCGACCGGCGCGCCGGTGATCTACCGGCTCAATGCAGATTCGACGGTCGCGACGAAGCTCGATCTGGCGGCATGATGATTGCCACGACCCTACTTTGCATGGGGTTGTTTTCGCGATTTTGCATTTCGGGCAAAGCGACTTGTCCGCCGTAGCTCGAAGAGCGAAGGCGGAAGCGTGCCCACCTTCACGTCCGCGCAAGTTGAGGTGGGCACGGCGCAAGAGCGCCTATGCCCATCCTACGCAGCTAGTGCAATCCCACCTGTCCCGCTTCCCAGCCGAGCATGGCCTGCTTGCGGGTGATGCCCCAGTGATAGCCGGTCAGCGCACCGCTCTTGCCGAGTGCGCGGTGGCACGGCACCACGAATGACACGGGGTTGCGTCCGACCGCGGCGCCGACGGCGCGCGATGCCTTCGGGCTTTTGATCTTGCAGGCGATGTCGGAATACGACACCGCGCGACCCATCGGGATCTTCAGCAGCGTCTCCCACACCCGCACCTCGAAGTCGGTGCCGATCAGCACCACGCGCAGCGGTTGGTCCGGCCGCCACAGCTTGGTGTTGAAGATGCGGCTGGCGAACTCTGCCGTGCCCTCATTGTCGTGCACATAGGTCGCATTCGGCCAGCGCCGCGTCATGTCGGCGAACGCCGCCTGTTCCTCGCCGTGATCGGCGAAAGCGAGTCCCGATAGTCCACGGTCGGTCGCGATCACGATGGCCGTGCCGAATGGCGAGGGATGGAAGCCGTAGCGCAGCGTCAGACCCGCACCGCCGTTCTTCCATTCGCCCGGCGACATCGACTCGTGGGTGACGAAGAGATCGTGCAGCCGGCCCGGCCCGGAAAGGCCGGAGTCGAGCGCGGCATCGAGCACGCTCGCGGAGTCGCGCAGCAGGCCCTTGGCGTGGTCGAGCGTCAGTGCCTGCATGAAAGCCTTTGGCGTCAGCCCGGCCCAGCGGCGGAACAGATGGTGCAGCTCATCCGGCGTCACGCCGGCAGAGTCCGCCATGGCCTCGATGGTCGGCTGCGTCCGCCAATGTTCGCTGATGAAAGCGATGGCGCGGCGCACCGAGTCATAGTCGCGCAGCGCGGCGGTGTTGTGCGGGCCCGGCTTGGCCAGGCGCTGGTCATGTATGGCGAGTGTCATCATGCTATCTGATTTAGTGGGCATGCGACGTTCCCACCACCCGATTCCTGACAAGGTTCACGTGATTGGGTTGTAGGTTGGGCCGCGCTTGGCGGCTTGCAGCGCAGCAAGTAAGGCTTTGGCAAAACTGGCTTTTTCGTCTGGTCCCAGAAAGCTGCCGACTGACACAAGCTGGCCTCGGGAGATCAGATAAAGCCGTTCGATGCCGAACTCGGGATCCCCGGTCTGCTCGAGCCGCACCCACAGCGGATTGAGCACCCATTCCACCACATGGCCGCGATGGCTGGTCCGGCGCACGCGCAACTCCGAC
>DATEJC010000285.1:0-4760 GCA_035278345.1 Bradyrhizobium sp.
TGCACATGCATGCGGCCGAGCTCGGCGCAGCGGTGCAGGGTCGGAAACACCTTTCCGGGATTGAGCAGGCCCTGGGCGTCGAAGGCGCATTTCAGGCGCTGCTGCTGGTTGAGGTCGACTTCCGAAAACATCTCCGGCATCAGATCGCGCTTCTCGATGCCGACGCCGTGCTCGCCGGTCAGGACACCGCCAAGCTCGACGCAGCAGCGCAGGATGTCGGCGCCAAAGGCTTCTGCCCGCGCCATCTCGCCGGGCTTGTTGGCATCGTAGAGGATCAGCGGATGCAGATTGCCGTCGCCGGCATGGAAGACGTTGGCGACGCCAAGCCCGTATTTCTCTGATAGTTCACGAATCCGCGTCAGCGCCTTCGGCAAGGCGCCGCGCGGGATGGTGCCGTCCATGCAGAGATAATCCGGCGAGATGCGGCCGACCGCGGGGAATGCCGCCTTGCGGCCGGCCCAGAATAAATTGCGCTCGGCTTCGCTGGTGGAAATCTGACACGTCACCGAACCGCAGCCCAGCGCAATCGCTTCGACGCGCTTGATCAGTTCGTCAACCTCGACGCCGGGACCGTCGAGCTCGATGATGAGCAGCGCCTCGACGTCGAGCGGATAGCCGGCATGGACGAAAGCCTCCGCGGCATGGATCGCGGGCTTGTCCATCATCTCCATGCCGCCGGGGATGATGCCGGCGCCGATGATGCGCGCCACGCATTCGCCGGCCGCCTCGACCTGCGCAAAGCCGACCATCAGCGCCCGCGCCGTCTCCGGCTTCTGCAGGATGCGCACGGTGATCTCGGTGATGACGCCGAGCAGGCCTTCGGAGCCGGTGATGATGCCCATCAGATCGTAGCCGGAATTTTCCGCCGACTTGCCGCCGATGCGCAGGATCTCGCCGCTCATCAGCACGATCTCGCAGCCGAGTACGTTGTTGGTCGTCATGCCGTATTTCAGGCAGTGCACGCCGCCGGAATTTTCCGCGACATTGCCGCCGATCGAGCAGGCGATCTGCGACGACGGGTCCGGCGCATAGTAGAAGCCGGCATGCGTCACCGCCTGGCTGATGGCCAGATTAGTGACGCCCGGCTCGGTGACGACCACGCGATTGTCGAAATCGATCTCGCGGATCCGCTTGAACTTGCCGAGCCCAAGCAGCACCGCGTCCTGCAGCGGCAGCGCGCCACCGGAGAGCGACGTGCCGGAGCCGCGCGGCACCACCTTGATGCCCTGCTCCTGGCAGTATTTGAGAACCTGCGAGACCTGCTCAGTGGTGTCCGGCAGCACCACCACCATCGGCGGCTGGCGGTAGGCGGTCAGCCCGTCGGATTCGTACGGGATCATCTCCGCCGCGCTGTCGATCACGCCCTCGCCCGGCACGATGGCGCGCAGCGCGGCCACGACGGCGTCGCGACGTGCGAGCACCGCCTCGTCCGCTGCCGGCATCATGATCGCCATCTGCTTCCTCCGCTCGCCGATTTGTGATGGCAAATCAAGCACGTCTTGCGTGGTTTGGGTAGGCGGTCGAAGGGCGGATGGACATGCCGGACAATTGCTGGAACAACGCTGCTACCGCCATGAAACCGGCCGGCATGCGCCGGCTTGTTGACGACGCGCCGGCCATGCAAAGGCCGGCGGCAACCGGGAAGAGATGAAGAGCATTCCATGAAGAAACTGACCTTGAGCACGCTGTTTTTCATTGCGGCCTCCACTGCCGCCTCCAGCGCGCTGGCGCAAGACGCCGATGCCGGCAAGGCCTCGTTCAACAAGTGCCTAGCCTGCCACGCTGTCGGCGAAGGCGCCAAGAACAAGGTGGGCCCGGTGCTGAACGGCCTCGACGGCCGCAAGTCCGGCACCATCGAGGGCTATTCCTATTCCGAGGCCAACAAGAATTCCGGCATCACCTGGAGCAAGGACAGCTTCCTCGATTACATCAAGGATCCCAAGGCCAAGATCCCGGGCACCAAGATGATCTTTGCCGGCATCAAGAACGAGAAGGAAGCGAACGACCTCTGGGCCTATCTCGTGCGGTTCGACAAGGACGGCAAGACGAAGTAGCCCCGCCCCAACCCGCCGCCCAGCGCGCCCGCGACCGACCGCTCGGCAGGCGTCGTCGTTGGCACGAAGGGATCGGCATAGCAGCGCGCGCCGGCGGCGCGTGCGATCCGGCCGACGCTCTCGGTCATGGCCGGCGCGCCCGACGTGTAGACCACCGTGTCCGGCGAGAGCGGGGGCAGATGATCAATCGGCCGGCCGCCGCGGAACGCCGGAAAGTCGCCATGCGGCTCCGCGACAACAGGAATGATCGTGACATTGGGAAACAGCGCCAGCCGGCACAGCGCGCTGTGGCTATAGAGCGAGCGTAACTCGCGCGCGGCAACAATGAACGTGAGCTTCCGCTCCGGTCGCTCCATGATCGCGGCGACCGCGATCGACCACATCGGCGCAAATCCGGTGCCGCTGGCGACGAGCACGATGGGGCCACGATGGTTGCGGCGCAAGAAAGCGCTGCCAAACGGGCCCGACAATTTGACGCGATGGCCGCGAACGATGTCGCAGCCGAGCGCGACGGAGACTTTTCCTTCCGCGAGGCGACGGATGTGGAAGTGCAACAGGCGTTCGTGGGCACGGCCTTCCAGCGGATAGGTCGGGCTATAGGAACGCGCGGGAAAGCCGCGGAATTGCAACTTGCAGAATTGGCCAGGCAGAAAGGAGAGCGGCTTCGGCACCTCGATTGCGACGCCGACAATGTCGGGCGCGAGCCGCACGATGTCGGCGACATGTCCCGAGATCGTGAGCGGATCCGGCGCGTCCTCGGTGAGAATCGCGATGTCGGAGACGATGCGCGCCTGACAAGCATGGATCATGTCGTCGCCCGGCTCGTGGCCGCCGAACACCCTGCCCTCGACGAGGCGCACGCGGCAGGCGCCGCACATCCCGGAGCGGCAATCATGCGGCAGCTCGACGCCGTTCATCAACGCCCAGTCCAGCACAAGATCGCCGGTATTGGCGAGATAGCGCTCGCTGTTGAACGTAACCTGGCAAATCCGCCGCATCACTCGACCTCCAGTCTGACAGGACGCACGTGGCGGGTGTGGCGGATCTGGCTGTGATCGAAAGCAGCAACGCGCATGAAGACGCCGCTTTCGATCGCAACGTCGTACGCGCTTCCGGTGTCGAGCCGGCGCACCACCTCCAGCGACCAGCGGCCGGAGGCCCAGCGCGCCGCGCATCTGACGTCGGCGCGGTCGCCGGAAAATTCGTCCGCAAGGATCACGCCGGGAATGACGGTGCCGACCGGCATGCGCGCATCGAGTTCCGAGCTAAACGGCAGCGACTCCGCTTCGTTCATGTACCAGCGCGCGCCGCTGCTCTCGCTGTGATCGGGATCGAGATGGATGTCGTCCATCGCCTCCTTCATCAAGACGGGATCGCGCGGCAGGCGGCGCGGCACGATGGTGGCATCGGCGGCGGCGCTGGCGACAAAATTGTCGGAATAGTTGGCGGCGCCGGGATCGGGCGCGTAGCCGCCTCTGTAGGGCGCGAGACGGCTCTCCTGCTGCGGCGTCGGCGGAATGGGCGGGCCGAAATGGCCGTCGTCCATCCAGCCCGCTGGACCGCCACTCGTTGCCTTCCACAGCCATACATCCACGGCGCCGCTGCCATCTGCCGTGTAATGCAGCCCGCGGCCGGTCATGGTGGCGGGCTTGTCGGCGATCGGCTGGGGACTTGCATGAAAGGTGCGGTCGCCGGCGATGGTGACATCGCTGCGAGTGAACAGAACGGAAAACTTGTCCTCGTTGAAATCGCGCTCGTCGCCGTTCTCAAAGCCGTTGTGCAAGAGATGCCAGCCGTCGGCTTCCTTGATCAGCGGCAAATGCTTCAGCGAGCGCGTCGGGTCGTCCCAGGTGAACAGGAAATAGGCCCAGGTGCCGTCGTGCACGGCGCGGATATCGATCCGGGTCTCGCCCCTGCCGTCGAAATTGCCGCCGTGATGCGTGGCCAGCGTGAAGGGGCGGATGTTGCGCCACACGCGATCGGACGTGTCGCCGTCGAGCAGCGGCGCATCGGAACTCGCGATGCGGTGGATTTTCAGGCGATCGACGGCGAGACGGTCGCTCGCGACGATGAACGACACGCCGGTGATCGCGACGGCCAAGGCCACGACCAGTGGATTGGCCTGCAGCGTCGCACGGCGCGGCGGCCGCCTGAGCGGATGCGTCGGCCAGGACTGCTCGGCCGGATGCTCCGGTTGCAGGCGCGCCTCCGGCGCATGCGTTTCCTGGCGCCCGGCTTCCGGCTGCAACCGTGCCGACTGTTCGGCGAGCAGTGCCAACAACTCGACCGCGTCGAGCCGCGGTGATGGCGGCGATAGCTGCGCCGGTCGAAAGATGCGCAAGAGCTGTGCTAGCCCGCCGAGCTTCGCATGCGTCACGACGTGCAGGGCGACAAGGACCGGGAGCACCCAGGTCGCATACCAGTGCAGCGTCGCGACGTCATCGCCGGCGAACAGGCCGAAATAGAGCAGCCCGCCGCTGCCCAGCAGCGTCGCAATGGTGGCAAAGAGCGTCCAAGTGAGCACGGTGTTGAAGGCGCGCAGCCTCACCTGCCCGCGGGCGAGCAAACCGCGCAGGCGGATTTGATCGAGCCGCACCCGAGCGGTGAGGCCGGACCGAAAGAGATAGATCGCGTAGGTCAATGTCAGCGCGACCAGCACCAGCGCCGCCTGCATATGCGGCACCCAGACACTTTCGCGCGGCAGGA
>DATEJC010000286.1:0-4841 GCA_035278345.1 Bradyrhizobium sp.
GTGAAGACCTGCTCAAGGTTTTCCCGCATCAGCCGCTTGATGTCCGGCGCTGGCTCCGGCGGCACCGGATCGGGAATCTTGGCGCGCAGGAATTCCGGTACCGGCGCGCGCATGTCGGCAAAGCCGCAGGCTGCTAGTGCCAACGCCATCCCCGCCGTCAATACGCTCTGAACAATGAACCGCCGCATCGCGCCCGCTTCGTCCCCATGCGGAAGGATTATTTAGGCACTGTGCCGCCAATTTGCGCAACCTTTGCGCGTCACAATCGATCAATAATTGCTGAAGGCGGTATCGAGCGGCTGGCGCACCGGCTATTGAATTGGTGGTGCGGCCAGCGAACAGGGCAAGGCAGATGCGGCGGGTGGCGATTCTCACGACGGCACTGGCTATCGGCGCGCTGGTCGCGCTGCCGGCAGTGACGCTGGCACAGGCCAAGCGGCCGAGCCCGCAGGAAAAGAAAGTAGAGAAGAAGCCCGAGGTCGACGAGAAGGCCTACAAGGCCGCGCTCGAGCGCATTCCCGAGCCCAAGGAGAAATACGATCCCTGGAGCGGCGCGCGCCCGACGGAACCGGCGAAGAAATCGAAGTGAGCGGCGCAAGATCGCAAGCTGCGGCAAATTAGCGCCGCAAGCGCGCAGGCGTGAGCTAGCGCACAGTTGAACCTTTCCATTTGGGGTTATGACCAAGAGACAGCCTGCATTGCCGGGAGGTCGCCCCATGCGCTGTCGCTCGCTCCTCAACGTCATCATCCCTGCCACGCTTCTTCTCACCGCGGTGCCGGCCCGGGCCGAGAGCCGCATGGCGCTGGTGATCGGACAATCCGCCTACAAATCGGTGCCGGCGCTACCCAACCCCGGCAATGACGCCAAGGCGATGTCGCAGCTCCTGACCGATTCCGGCTTCGAGGTGTCGTCGGCCTCCGACCTCACGCAGAACGAGATGCGCAGCGCGATCTCCGATTTTGCCGGCAAGCTGGCGGCGAAGGGAGCCGACACGGTCGCGCTGGTGTTCTATGCCGGCCATGGCATCCAGGTCGACGGCGAGAACTTCCTGATCCCGACGGACATCGATCCCAGGCGCGAGGCCGACATTCCGATGCAGGCGGTGCGGCTGAACGATATCCTCAACACGCTCACTTCCGTGCCGAGCAAGATGCGCTTCCTCTTGCTCGATTCCTGCCGCAACAATCCGTTCCCCGAGCTGAACAGGAGCGCAGGCAACGGCCTTGCGCTGGTCGATGCCAAGGTCGGCTCGCCCGGTACCTTCCTGTCGTTCTCGACCTCGCCCGGCGCAGTCGCCGAGGACGGCAGCGGTGCCAACAGCCCGTATACGACGGCGCTGCTGGAAGCGGCGAAGCAGCCCAACATTCCGATCGAGGAAACCTTCAAGCGCGTGCGCGTCGCCGTCAACAAGGCGACCGACGGCCGGCAGACGCCGTGGGATTCTTCCTCGCTGACGGAGGATTTCAAGTTCATCGGCTCCGCGACTTCAGGTCCGAAACTCGCGTCTGTGAAGAAGTCGGTGGAGGAGTGGACGCGCGAGCTGAAGGGCAAGCCGGTCGAAGCCGCCAACGAGATCATCGTCGCCGACGGCACGGATGAGTCCTATGAGGCTTTCGCGCAGCTCTATCAGGGCACCACGCGCGGCCTGCAGGCAAAGGACTGGCTCGATCGCCATCGCCGCATGGTGGCCTGGAACAGGGCCGTGCTGATCAACACCGCCGCCGGCTACAGCGCCTTCCTCGCGCAATATCCCGACAGCGATCTCACCATCACCGCGCGCAAGATGATCGAGCGGCTGCGCTATCGCCCCGAATTCGTCGCCGCGATTGCTGCGCCCGTGCAAAACGCCTCGCTCAACACCTGCCCGTGCGGCCCGCAGCCCGCGCCGCAGCTGCAGCCGACACAGCAGCAGAAGGCCGACGTAACTCCGACCAAGAAGGTCACCGCCGATCCGCCCAAGCGCGCCGGCAAGCCCAAGCCTGTGCGCGAGCCCGAGGAAGTCGTGGTGGTTCGCCGCCCGCCGCCGCAGGTGTATGAACCGTCAGGCCCGCCGGTCTCGATCGGTATCGGCATCGGTATTGGCGGCTACCGCCGTGACGGCGGCAGCTATGGCGGAAACTATGGCGGCAACAGTCCGTACGGGCGCAGGGGCTACTAGCAGAATGCCATGCCGACGCGCCGCTCGTTGCTCCACACCGGGCGGCAGCGGCGCGCGAACTGATCGCGCTCGATCACGAGCGTGAAGGTCGGCGGCAAGTCTACCCGCTGGACAAACTCGACGGCCGCGCCGGTCGAGGACATGTTGCGCACGGTGCAGGGAATGCTGCCGCCGTCGATGGCGACAGTACCGCCCTTGAGCACCTTGAAGCGCGGTGCTGAACGTTTCTCAATCATCGTCGCACGTCCGAAACAGATCACGAACGTCCCGATGTTAAGGCTGCCTGATTACGAACGGTTGAATCCGATCCTGACCTGGCAGGGCCGCGCTTTCAGCTTTCATTTACGATGATTTCCGGCGCGCGGCTCTTTTGAGCATGATCTGATCCGAAAACCGGATTCCACTTTTCGGGATCATGCTAGCCCAGCAGCGCGAAGGCGCTCGAGACCATCGCCACCGGCTTGTTGTCGGCAGTCAGCGTGACGCGGCCGAAGCTCATGTTGCGGCCGAGGCGGACGACGCGGGCGTCCGCCAGCACGTCCGACGCCGAGGCCGCGCGCATGAAATGCGTGGTCTGGTCCACGGTGGTCATCTGCCGGTAGCCGCGGTTGGCGGCCATGTTGGCGATCACCATCGCGGTGTCGGCAAAAGCCATCAGCGCCTGGCCGGAGACCACGCCGCCATTGCGGCAGATTCGCTCGGAGAAGGGCATGCGCAGCACCGCGCCGGGCTGCCAGTCGGCAAGCCCTGCGGGCGGCTCGAAGTGGAATTCCTCGACGGAAAGGTTGAGATCCAGCACCCAGGGCGCAAAGACCTCGCCCAGGATGCGCCTTGCCTCTGCAATGCCGAATTCCGACCCGTGTTGCTGCTGCATGTTTCCTCGCCTGATGTGACCGTCATTGTACGGGCAGGGGCGGGGAAGGGAACAGCGTAGCTGCTTGAAAAGCCCCACCCTGAGGCCGTATCTTGGGCCCGAAAATTATGAGGGGTCTCCCAATGAGGATTTTTGGCGCTGTTTTGTTTGGCGCAGCACTGGCGCTCGTGGTCGCTCCGGCGGCGGCGCAGATGCCGAATATCAACATGATGCCCGACGTGAAGTCCAAGACGCCGGAGGAGAAGGAAGCCGACGAGCTGAAGGACAAGGCCTACAGGGACTCGCTGCGCAAGATTCCGGACGCCAAGGCCTCCAATGATCCCTGGGGCAGCGTACGCGGCGCCGAGGCGCCGAAGGCGGCCGCGCCCGCCAGGCCGAAGACCAAGACCGGCAGCACCACCAACTGAGACTCGGAAAGCGCGTTCGGCAGTCCTATATTGAGACTGTTGCACCTTAGTTCCGGAGTTCTCGACATGGCGTTCCGCCCGCGCGACCTCGCAAGCCGGATGGCCGGCCGGCGCCGCCGGGGCGACGACGGCTTTGTGCGCGAGACCTTCACCCTGCCGCGCGAGGCGGCGCGGACGAGGGCGCGGGATTTCCTCACCCGCTATCCGAAGGAAGCCTATATGAGCTCGGTCGAGCGCTGGCGCGAGTTGCCGGACGGCGAGATCGAATTCACCATGCGAAGGCTGGCCAGCGCGGATTAGAGCGAGCGGTGCTCCGCCTGCTTCAAGGCCCGATCGATCTTGAGCTTGACCCGGCGGATCGCGCGCCTATTCGACGTCAGGCGCCGCCGGGCTCTTGTCCTCGGCCGGGTGCCGCCGAGGCTCGGTTTGCGATTTCAGGTCAGCCGCCTTCTGCACCAGAACGGCCGCAAGTTCCGGGTTGGAAGTTTCCTTCGCGAATTTGAGAAGGGCTGTTGCCTGACGCGTAACGTAGAGACGACCCACCACGATAGATATTCCCCACAACTGACTTCGGTCTGGCAAGAATTCCGGGGCCGCCATTTCGTTCCGAAAAAAATGTATCGAAGTGTACAGAGGCAAAAGGTTCCTCGGTCAGACGGAACTTTGACCGGGGACGGAAGGTGGCGCCGTCATTCCTGGCCCAGCAGCTTGCCGGTTTCCCGGTTGATGAAATGCGCGAGCGTGCAGGCCGGGCAGTTCACCGACTTGTAGGCCTCCTCGGGCTTGTCCGGGCTCACGCCGTCCAGCCAGTGCTGCACGTTCATGCCGGTGCGCGGACATTTGAAAATGATGTGGCGGCCCATCCCCGCAATGTCGCAGGCGGCGGGCGCCTGCGAAACTACGGATCATTACGTAGGCAAAGGCAGGCCCGGGAGCGCGGGTGAGGCGCAGGTGTGGCCAATTTGGCGCGACGGGCAAATCACTTTCGGTTTGTCGGAATCGTGTCAAGCCCCTGCATCAAAAATATTTCTCTTTACCGGAATTCTGATTTGCGTTATTGATCAACCCAGCCCGTGCCACCATGAGGGACGCTTCGCGGTCGTCACGAAACGGGGCGCGGGTTGCGATGGACGCTTGCGGCGTCAGGCGGGTTTCCTGCCGGACGAAAACGCCGCAGCGTACGGCGAAGTCGTGTGGTCCTGGCGCCGCGACCCTGGCGTCTATTCGCCCCGCCTGTGCGGGGACGGCAACGGTGACAAAAAAGGCCGCTCACCGGGGAGAGCACGAAGTAAGCCGTAAAGCCATTGCGCGGGGAAAGCCGGGATGTCTCGGCTGTACCTGTCAAATCCGTGTGCGTTCTTTCACTACCCATTGCACACGGTGCTGCGGGCGCAGTCGGCG
>DATEJC010000287.1:0-7064 GCA_035278345.1 Bradyrhizobium sp.
CCTGATCGGCGAGGATGAGGTGGGCGTGAAGCTCGCGGTGACGCTGGCGCAGGAGCCGGGCATCGAAAGCGTGCTGGTGCACGATTCCGCGCGGCCGACCACGCGCAAGGTGCGCTTCGTCTCCGAGCATTTTTCCACCCACATGCTGCGCGCCGACTGGGAGCTGGCGCAGCCGGCTGCCGCCGAGATCGAGCAGAAGCTGATCGATGCGGTGCTGCCGAACATCGAGCGCGCGGACATCGTGCTGCTGTCTGACTACGCCAAGGGCGTGTTGACCGCGCGCGTGATCCGCCATGTCATCGACACCGCGAAGAAACTTGGTAAGCGCGTGATCGTCGATCCAAAGAGCGCCAATCTCGCAATCTATCGCGGCGCGACGCTGCTGACGCCCAACCGCAAGGAATTTGCCGAGGCAACCCGCAGCCGCGCCGACAGCGATGCCAGCATTGCGGAGGCCGCGCGCGATGCCATGATCCTGGCCGATTGCGAGGCCATGCTGGTGACGCAGGGCGAGCGCGGCATGACGCTGGTGACCCGCGAGGGCGGGTCCATCCATGTGCCGGCGTTGCCGGTGAAGGCGCGCGACGTCTCCGGCGCCGGCGATACCGTCGCAGCGGCGCTCGCGCTGGCACTCGCGGCGGGGGCCGACTGGGAGTCCGCGCTGCGGGTGGCAAATGCGGCGGCGGCGGTTGCGGTCAGCAAGAAGGGCACCGCCACGGTGACGCAGGCCGAACTGCGGCGAAAGATTTTGCCGCATGCCTCGCTCGCTGCCGAAGAGAAGATCGCCTCATCCGACATGCTGGATGCGCATCTCGCCGACTGGCGCAAGCAGGGGCTGCGCGTCGGCTTCACCAATGGCTGCTTCGACATCCTGCATCCCGGTCACGTCAAGGTGCTCAACGCGGCGCGCGGCGCCTGCGACCGGCTGGTGGTCGGGCTGAACAGCGACACCTCGGTGCGCCGGCTGAAGGGCGAGGATCGTCCCGTGCAGGACGAGCGCGCCCGCGCCGAAGTGCTGGCGGCGCTGGAAGCGGTCGACCTCGTCGTGATCTTCGAGCAGGACACGCCGATCGAGCTGATCGCGCAGGTGAAGCCGAGCGTACTGGTCAAGGGCGGCGACTATACCCGCGAGCAGGTGGTCGGCCACGAGATCGTCGAGCGACATGGCGGCGAAGTGCTGCTGGTCGATATCCTCGAGGGCCACAGCACGACGTCGCTGGTGAAGCGCGCCCGCGAGGGACGGGCATGAGCGGCGGCGTGGCGGTCGCCCCGGCATCGCGCCTGTCGGAGTGGTGGCGCCGGATGCGCAATCCGGCCATCTGGCAGCCGACGGCTGACACGTTCGCCGTGCTGACGGCCCTGACGCTGCCGTGGTCGACGTCGCTGGTCGGAATCTTCTCGGCCTGCTGGTTCGGATCGGTGGCGCTGATCATCGACTATCCCGCCTACCTCCGCTCGCTGAAGCGGCCGATCTCTGCGCTGCCGCTGGCGCTGTTTGCGCTCGCCGCCATAGGAACCTTGTGGTCGGATGCTTCGTGGAACGCGCGTTTCTACGCCATTGGCCCCGCGATCAAGCTGCTGTTCCTGCCGGTGCTGTTCTACTATTTCGAACGGTCGACCCGCGGCATGTGGGTGTTCGTCGCGTTCCTCGTCTCTTGCACGGTGCTGATGGCAGTCTCGTGGCTGGTCCTGCTCGAGCCGAGCATTACACTCAAGCGGGACGATCCGCAGCGCGGCATCTTCGTCAAGAACTACATCGACCAGGGGCAGGAATTCGCGCTCTGCGCGGTGGCGCTGGCCTATCCGATCTGGGCCCTGGTGCGCGAGCGCAAGCCATGGAAGGCGCTGGGGCTGCTCGGCATCTCGCTGGGGCTGCTCGTCAACATGGTGTTCGTCATCGTCTCGCGCACGGCGATCGTGACCATGCCGATCATGCTGGCGGTGTTCGCGGCCCTGCATCTGCGCCGGCGAACCAGTGTGATGATCTTTGCAGCCGTTGTGCTGCTGGCCGGCGCATCCTGGGCGGCATCGCCCCAGTTGCGAGCGACCATCGACAGCTTCTTTCGCGACTACCAGCTCTACAAGGAGAAGAACATCCCGACGTCAATTGGCCTGCGCCTGGAATTCTGGGGCAAGTCGCTGCAATTCATTCAGGAGGCGCCGCTGGCCGGTCACGGCACAGGCTCGACGCGCAAACTGTTCGAGCGGGTCGCTGTCGGGGACCCCGCGCTGCGTGCTTCCGGCAATGTCATCGGCAATCCGCACAATCAGACCCTCAATGTTGCCGTGCAATGGGGCGTCCTCGGCATCGCCGTATTATGGGCGATGTGGATCTCGCACCTGCTGCTGTTCCGCGGCGAGGGCCTCGTTGCCTGGATCGGTCTTCTCGTCGTCGTGCAGAACATCTTCACCTCGCTGTTCAATTCGCACCTGTTCGACTTTCATGAAGGCTGGATGTACGTCCTGGGAGTCGGTATTGCGGGCGGAATGGTGCTGGGCGCCCGCTCGAAGAACCAGCCGAAAGACCCTTAGTGCTGGCATGCGCCACGAAGATGGGGTATCAGCGGCCTCGCGGCGAGCAAGCCGGGATACGACGCGCCAGCCATCGAAATCATGCTGAGTCTCAAGAATCTGACCCTGCGCAATGCGCTGATCGCCACGCATGATGCGTTGGCGACCGCGGCGGCGCTGTTTGCCAGTTTCTTCCTGCGTTTCGACGGCGACCTGTTGTGGAGCAGGGTGCCGCTGCTGCTGGAGATCCTGCCGTATTTCATCGCCTTCAGCGTGGTTGTCAGCTATCTCTTCAAGTTGACGACCACCAAATGGCGGTTCATCTCGCTGCCGGATGCGCTCAACATCGTGCGCGTCGCCACCGTGCTGACGCTCACGCTGGTGGTGCTGGATTATCTCATCGTTGCGCCCGCCGTCGGCGGCACCTTCTTCCTCGGCCGCATCACCATCATTCTGTACTGGTTCCTGGAAATTCTGTTCCTGGCCGCGCCGCGCTTTGCCTATCGCTACTTCCGCTACACGCGGGTGCGTCGTCACGCCAGGATCGAAGGCGCTTCGCCGGCACTGGTGATCGGCCGTGCGGCCGATGCCGAGGTGCTGCTGCGCGGCATCGAGAGCGGTGCGGTCAAGCAGCTCTGGCCTATCGGCGTGTTGTCGCCGTCGCCCTCCGACCGCGGCCATACCATCCGCGATGTCCCCGTGCTCGGCGGCGTCGACGATTTCGAGGACGTCATCCGCGACTATGAGCAGCGCGGCAAGCCGATCGCGCGCGTGGTGATGGCGCCGTCCGCCTTCGAGCCGGAGGCGCACCCTGAAGCGGTGCTGATGCGCGCCAAGCGGCTCGGGCTGATCGTCAGCCGCATGCCGTCGCTGGAAAGCGGCGATGCGCCGCGGCTGACCGCGGTTGCCGTCGAGGACCTGCTGCTGCGGCCGAGCGAGAAGATCGACTACGCCAAGCTCGAAGGGCTGGTGAAGGGCAAATCCGTCATCGTCACCGGCGGCGGTGGCTCGATCGGCTCGGAGATCTGCGATCGTGTCGCGACCTTCGGCGCTGCGCGGCTGCTGGTCATCGAGAATTCCGAGCCGGCGCTCTATGCGGTCACGGAGGCGCTCAGTGCGCGTGCCGGCGGCGCCATGGTCGAGGGACGCATTGCCGACATCCGCGACCGCGAGCGCGTGATACGGCTGATGAGCGAGTTCAAGCCCGACATCGTGTTCCATGCCGCGGCGCTGAAGCACGTGCCGATCCTCGAGCGCGACTGGAGCGAGGGGGTCAAGACCAACATCTTCGGATCGGTCAATGTCGCCGACGCGGCGCTCGCCGCCGGCGCTGAAGCCATGGTGATGATCTCGACCGATAAGGCGATCGAGCCGGTCTCGATGCTGGGGCTGACAAAGCGCTTTGCCGAAATGTACTGCCAGGCGCTCGACCGCGACCTGGCGGCGCATGCTGCAGGACGGTCGCGCATGCGCCTGATCTCGGTTCGCTTCGGCAACGTGCTGGCCTCGAACGGCTCGGTGGTGCCGAAGTTCAAGGCGCAGATCGAGGCGGGCGGACCGGTCACGGTCACCCATCCCGAGATGGTCCGCTACTTCATGACCATCCGCGAGGCCTGCGATCTCGTGATCACGGCCGCGGCGCATGCGCTCGCGCCGGTGCGGCCGGACGTCTCGGTCTATGTGCTCAACATGGGCCAGCCGGTGAAGATCGTCGATCTTGCCGAGCGCATGATCCGCCTCTCGGGCCTCGAGCCCGGCCTCGATATCGAAATCACCTTCTCAGGCATGCGGCCGGGCGAGCGGCTGAACGAAATCCTGTTCGCCAACGAGGAACCGACGGTCGAGATCGGGCTTGCCGGCATCATGGCGGCCAAGCCGAACGAGCCGCCGATGGCGGTCCTGCGCAAATGGCTGGCGGCGCTGGAGGAGGCGATCGGCAAGGATGACCGCGCCACCATCAAGGCAGTGCTGAAGGACGCCATTCCGGAATTCGGTGCGCCTGCGCCGGCGGCGGAATCGGCTTCGATCATCCGCCTGTCAAAGGCTTGATCGCCTGATCTGAAAGATCCGTCGCGCAAAGCGCAGGAAGAACGCTGCGTCGATCGGCGGCGCATTGAGGTGCGCGCGGCGCGAGCGCAAGCATTCGAGATTGGCGCGTATGGTCACGCCCAGCCCGCGCGTCGAGATGCCGCCGATCTGGAAGTCGACGAAGACGCGCGGCAGATGGCGCACCCGGAAATCGTGCAGCGCGAACGCGCGCAGCATGTAATCGTAGTCGGCGGTCGTGACGTAGCTGAGGTCGTAGTCGCCAACAGTCTCGGCGACTTGCCTGCGCATGTAGAAGGCCGGGTGCGGCGGCACCCAGCCGAGCTGGAACGAATAGCGGCGGAACCTGCCGCCATGCCAGACGCGCGTGAGCCTCTTGGTGCGATGATCGGTCACCATGTTGAGGTCGCCATAGACGATGTCGGCATCCGCAAGGCCGGCCGCGATGTCGGAGAGCACGCCGGCATCGTGGAAAGTGTCGTCGGAATTGAGGAAGCCGACGGCATCGCCCGTAAAACGATGAAGGCCCTTGTTCATTGCGTCGTAGACGCCCTTGTCCGGCTCCGACACGACGCGGACCGCGGGGGAAGCGAAGGATTCGATAATCTTCAGCGTGCCGTCGCGCGAAGCGCCGTCGACGACCAGCATCTCCTTCTCGGCATGTGTTTGCCTGAGGAAGGATTCGATGGTGAAGCCGATCGTCGCTTCCGAATTGAAGCTCGCTGTAACGACGCTGATCTTCATCGATCTCTCGTAACGGCAACTGTTTTAGTGCATGAAATCAGGATTGTGTCGAATTGAGATCTGTCCCGGTTCGATTTATTTTGCCTCGTCCGGCACGGTAATCGGGGCCGAGCCCTTGGCGGCCTTCTCCGCGCTGAGGATCCACACCAGTCCGCCGAACGCGCCGACGACAAAATAGACCGCGCCGAACAACAGCGACACGTTCACGCCTTCATTGGCCAAAAGTCCCGCATAGCCGAACGCCAGCCCCATGGTCGCCTCGCGGACGCCCCAGCCGGCGATCGAGATCGGCATCATCGTGATCAGCATGACCGGCGGGACGAGCTGAAAGACCTGCCCGAACAGCACGGGGGCGGCGATCGAGCGCACCACGCACCAGGCAATCACCACGGTGAGCACGTGAACCAGCAGGGAAAGCGCGGCGATCCTGGGTCCGCGCTCGCGGCTGAAGATCACGCGATTGGCGATGACCGCGCAGGCATGCAGATGGTGGGTGCCCCACCAGCGCTTCAGCCACGGCCACTTCAGCCAGCCAAGCACGAGGAAGCCGAGGCCGCCCGCCAGTGCCGCGAAATCGACGAACAAAAGCGCCGAGCGGCCATTGGGGTCTGCTATCAGCCGGTAGCTCCAGGGCAGGCTGGCCACGATCAGGACGGCGAGCGCGATCAGCCCGATAGCGCGGTCGACAAAGATGGAATAGGTCGCCGCACGCCAGCCGGCGCCGGCGCGCGCAACCAGCCAGAGCCGCACCGCGTCGCCGCCGATCGAGGAGGGCAGGGTCTGGTTGAAGAAGGCGCCGATCAGGTTGTAGCGCGTCGCCTGCATCAGCCCGATCGGCGCGCCGCATTCGGCGCTGACCTCGCGCCAGCGCAGCACGCCGACAAAGATCTGCAGGAAATTCGCCGCGATGGCCAACCCGATCCAGCCAACGCTCGCCACGTTGAAGCGCGAGGCGAGCTCGTGAAAATCCACCTTGCGCAGCGCCAGATACAATAGCGCCGCGGAAACGAGTATTTTCAGCGAGGAGAGCACAAACCGGCGCATCGGAAGGAACTGGAATCCGGGTTCTGAGGAGGGCCAAAAACGCGGGATCGCGGCGATCTCGCGCTGAATTTGCCCGCCTTGGTATGGTTTCGTAACCGTTCTGGCAATAGCCGGCCGGGCGGGTATTGCGAGGGGCTCCGGGCGGCGGCTAAAGAGGCCCCTGCAGACGGGCCGGAGCGGCCATCGGGGACTTTATGTCGGATCGGGCGATATTGGTGACGGGTGCGGCGGGCTTCATCGGCTTCCACGTCGCCCGCACGCTGTTGGCCGAAGGCCGGCGCGTCATCGGCCTCGACAATCTCAATGCCTATTACGATCCGTCGCTGAAGCAGGCGCGCCTTGCCATCCTGCGCGCAAGCAAGGGCTTCGAATTCGAGCATGCAGATTTGGCGGATCGAACGGCGATCGCCGAGTCATTTGCAAGGCATCGCTTTGCAACGGTGATTCATCTGGCGGCGCAGGCCGGCGTGCGTCATTCCATCGAGCATCCGAACGCCTATGCCGACGCCAATCTCGAGGGCTTCGTCAACATCCTCGAAGGCTGCCGGCGCAACGATTGCGGCCATCTGCTCTATGCCTCGTCATCGTCGGTCTATGGCGCCAATACCAAGCTGCCCTTCGCTGTCACCGATCGCACCGACCATCCGGTCAGCCTTTACGCCGCGACGAAAAAGGCGAATGAGCTGATGGCGTATTCCTACAGCCACCTTTACCGGCTA
>DATEJC010000288.1:0-5551 GCA_035278345.1 Bradyrhizobium sp.
GGCGGTGGCCCGCGCGGCGGCGGCATGCCGGCCCAGGTCGTCGGACAGGGCCGCGGCACGGTAAAGTTCTTCAACGCAGCCAAGGGCTTCGGCTTCATCCAGCGCGATGAAGGCGGCGACGATGTGTTCGTGCACATCAGCGCTGTCGAGCGCGCGGGCCTCGAAGGCCTGGCCGAAGGTCAACAGCTCGAATTCCAGCTCGTCGACCGCGGCGGCAAGGTCTCGGCCAGCGATCTCGTGGTCGTCGGTGACGTGATCCCGGTCGCAAAGCGCGAAGCGGCCCCGCCGCAGCGCCAGCTCACGGGCGAGAAAGCCACCGGCACGGTCAAGTTCTTCAACTCGATGAAGGGCTTCGGATTCATCACGCGGGATGACGGCCAGCCCGACGCCTTCGTGCACATCAGTGCGGTGGAACGTTCGGGCATGTCAGCCCTGAACGAAGGCGACCGTGTGGAGTTCGACATCGAGGTCGATCGACGAGGCAAGTACTCGGCGGTCAACCTGGTGCCGCTTCAGGGTTGAGCCAGCCTGCACCCCCGGTTTGACCGGGACGCTGCAACAGCATAAAAGCGCGCAGATGGCGGTCCGGACAGGGCCGCCATTTGTCGTTTGCGTTTCGCGTTTTCATTCACCGATTCGTTTCGAGGATATCCGACATGTCGATCACCCCGCTGATGCCCGTGTACCCCCGGTGCGGAGTGCGGCCCGTTCGCGGCGAGCACTGCCATCTCATCAGCGAGGACGGACGCCGATTCCTCGATTTCGCCAGCGGAATCGCCGTCAATGCCCTGGGACACTCGCATCCGGGCCTGATCGGCGCGCTGCAGAATCAGGCCGAGACACTGATGCACGTCTCGAATCTCTACGGTAGCCCGCAAGGCGAGGCCGTCGCCAGGCGCCTGATCGACCTGACCTTTGCCGACACCGTGTTCTTCACCAATTCGGGCGCGGAGGCGGTGGAGTGTGCGATCAAGACGGCGCGCGCCTATCACCAGTCCGCGGGCAATGACGAGAAGTACGAGCTGATCACTTTCGACAATGCCTTCCACGGCCGCACGCTGGCGACGATCAGCGCGTCCAGCCAGGACAAGATGCACAAGGGTTTCCTGCCCCTGCTGCCCGGTTTCAAGTATGCGGAGTTCAACGATCTCGCGGCGGCGAAGGCGGCGATCGGCCCCAACACCGCCGGCTTCCTGGTGGAACCGATCCAGGGCGAAGGCGGCATCCGAATCGCGACCGAGGAATTCCTCCACGGCCTGCGCAAGCTCTGCGACGAGCACGACCTGATGCTGGTACTCGACGAGGTGCAGAGCGGCGTCGGCCGCTCCGGGACATTCTACGCCTATGAGCAGTACGGCATCGAACCTGACATCATGGCCACGGCCAAGGGCATCGGCGGCGGCTTTCCGGTCGGTGCCTGCCTTGCCACGGAGAAGGCCGCGCGCGGCATGGTCATCGGCTCGCACGGATCGACTTACGGCGGCAATCCTTTCGCCATGGCCGCCATCGGCGCCGTGCTGGACGTGATACCCGACGAGGCGTTCCTTGCCGAGGTGCGCGCCAAGGGCGAACGCATCAAGGCGCGGCTCGAGCAGTTCATCGGCAATTATCCCGATCTCTTCGAATCAGTGCGCGGACGCGGACTGTTCATCGGTCTCAAGATGAAGGTCGAACCGCGGCCTTTCGTTGCGCACATGCGCGACAATCACCATCTGCTTACGGTCTCGGCCGGCGACAACGTCGTGCGTATCCTGCCACCGCTGGTGATCGACGACAGCCACATCGACGAATTCATGGAAAAGCTTTCCGCTGCCGCGGCGAGCTATCAGCCCCAAGAGGTTTCATGATGACCCGGCATTTCCTGAGCCTGAGCGATGCCGGCGGCGACGTGATCGCTGCCATGCTGAACGACGCCATCGATCGCAAGGCGGCGCGCAGGGGCTTGCCCAAGGCCCGGCCGGATTCGGACGCTCCGCTCGACGGCCATGTCCTGGCGATGATCTTCGAGAAGAACTCGACCCGTACCCGGGTATCGTTCGACATGGCCATGCGCCAGCTCGGCGGCAGCGCGCTGATCATGGAATCGGGCAGCACGCAGCTGGGCCGCGGGGAGACGGTGGCCGATACCGCGCGCGTTCTCAGCCGCATGGTCGATGCGATCATGATCCGCACCGACGATCACGCCAAGATCGAGGAGCTGGCGCACTACGCCGACGTGCCGGTGATCAACGGCCTGACCGATCTGTCGCACCCCTGCCAGATCGTGGCTGATCTGCTGACCGTGATCGAGCGCGGATTTGCGCTGCCCGGTCTGCAGGTCGCCTGGCTCGGCGACGGCAACAATGTCGCCAATTCGCTGATCGAAGCGGCGGGGCTGATGAAGTTCACCATCCGCATCGGCGGCCCTTCGGGATACGAGCCGCATGCCGATTTCGTTGCGCGGGCCCGCGCTGCCGGCGGCGAGGTGGTCCTTACGCAGGACCCGGTCGAAGCCGCCCGCGGCGCGCAGGTGGTCGTGACGGACACCTGGGTCTCCATGGGCCAGGCGGGCGGGGAAAGGCATATCGCCGCGATGCAGCCTTACCAGGTCAATGCCGCGCTCATGGCGCAGGCCGCGCCCGGCGCGCTTTTCCTGCACTGCCTTCCCGCGCACCGCGAGGAGGAGGTGGCCGCCGAAGTCATCGACGGGCCGCAGTCGGGAGTGTGGGACGAGGCGGAGAACCGCATCCATGCCCAGAAATCGGTGCTGCTCTGGGCGCTGGGCAAGCTGTGAGCGAAGAGTACCTGATCCGGACCGAGGAGACCGGCTTCGACCGGGTGCTGGCTTTCACGGTCCCGGCCCGCAATGCGCGCGGCCGGGTCGTGCGGCTCGGTCCCGTGCTCGAGACCGTGCTTTCCGCGCACGACTATCCGGCACAGATCAAGCACCTGCTTGCCGAGGCGCTGGTGCTGACGGCGCTGATGGGCTCGCTTCTCAAGGAGGACGGCTCGCAGCTCACGTTCCAGGCGCAGTCGGACGGCGGGCCGGTGGACCTGCTGGTATGCGACTACCGCAATGGCGAAGTCCGCGGCTATGTGCGCCACGACGAAGCATTGGTGGCGGCTCTGGCCGAGGACGGGAACTCGCTCGAAGCGCTGTTCGGCAAGGGCTATCTGGCCATCACCTTCGACCTCGCCGTCAGTGGCGAGCGGTATCAGGGCGTCGTGCCGCTGGAGGGCGAATCGCTCACCCAGGCCTGCGAAAACTACTTCGCGCGGTCGGAACAGGTGCCGACGCTGATCCGCGTCGCTGTCCGTTCCAACGGCCCCAGGTGCAGCGCAGGCGGGCTGCTTGTGCAGCATCTTCCCGAAGGCGAGGAAGGCAAGGCGCGCCTTCATGTGCAGGAGGATCATCCGGACTGGACCCACGTTTCGATCATGGCGGGAAGCATTCGGCACGAGGAACTTGTCGATCCGGTGCTGAACCTGGAGCAACTCGTCTGGCGCCTTTTCCACGAGGAGGAGGAAGTCCGAGTCGAGCCGCTGCTGCACCTGAATCGCGGCTGCCGCTGCACGGTCGAGCATTATCAGGCGATCCTCTCGCGCTTCGGCGAGGAGGAACGCGCGGAGATGCGCGACGAGGACGGACTGATCCCGGTCGACTGCGCATTCTGTTCCAAGGTGCTGCGAATTCCGGCCTAGCAAAGCGCCTCCTTGCGTTCCTGCGGCCGGGGACCGATATTGTTAGCAGACCGACTGACCTGAAAGCGACGAGGACCCCTTCTGACGATGACCAGACTTGCGCCTGCATTGCTGATCGGCGGCACTTGCGTTGCCCTGCCCCTGTCCGCTTATGGCGAGCAGGCAAAGCTGGCCATGCTCGATCAGCTTGAGAGCGGAGCCTGGGAGCTCCGTCAGCCCGGAGCGGGAGGGCCGGTGCGCTCGATCTGCCTCGACAGCGGACGCAAGCTGATCCAGCTCAGGCATCCCGATCTGGCGTGCAACAGCGTCATCGTGGAGGACACGCCCAACGCGGTGACGGTACAGTATACCTGCCACGGCCAGGGCTACGGACGAACGCATGTCCGGCGGGAGACCAACAGCCTGATCCAGCTCGACAGCCAGGGCATCGTCGATGGCCGGCCCTTCGCGTTTGCCGCCGAGGGCCGCCGCGTCGGAACCTGCCGTAGCTGACCGGCCGGACGCATCGTCATCATGCAGGACGTCATCTCGGACCAGCCCCGGCAGGCAGTCGTGCTCCTGTCCGGCGGCCTCGACTCGATGGTCTCGGCCGCACTGGCGAAGGAGGCCGGGTTCATCATCAATGCGCTGACCATCGATTACAATCAGCGGCACCGTCGGGAAATCGACGCCGCACGGCAGATCGCGCAGGTGCTGGGTGCCAGGCGGCACGTGGTCCTGCCGCTGGATCTGCGCCAGTTCGGCGGATCGGCCCTGACCGACGACATCGCCGTGCCCAAGGACGGCGTCGGCGCGGACATACCGGTGACTTACGTCCCGGCACGCAATCTGGTGTTTCTGTCGCTGACGCTCGCCTGGGCAGAAGCGATCGGGGCGAGCGACGTCTTCATCGGCGTCAATGCTCTCGATTACTCCGGCTATCCCGATTGCCGCCCGGAATTCGTTTCCGCTTTCGAGAATATCGCCACGCTGGCGACAAAGGTCGGGTCGCAGGGAACCCGCTTCAGGATCCATGCGCCGTTGCAATATCTCGGCAAAGCCCAGATCGCGCGCGAGGCCGACCGCCTGGGGCTCGATGCGGGAATGAGCTGGTCCTGCTACGATCCGCAGCCGGACGGCCGGGCCTGCGGTCTATGCGACAGCTGCCGCCTGCGCCGCGCGGGCTTCGCCGATGCCGGGCTGACGGATCCCGCCCCTTACGCGGCGTAAGTCCCGATTGTCCTGCTTCGCAGGGCAAGCCGCATGCGGATTTCCGCCCAAGGGGCGCAAAGTCCGATGGCGCCGCAGGAGCCTGTGATGTGCTCCCTTGCGGCAGCCCGCCGCCGCGAAAGTGAAGGCGGCACCACCAGTGCACCCTCTTCACGCCTCTACCCGAAATGCCGTCTCCTCGCATTCCGAGTTGAAAAGCCGGATGGCGCAGCCGCTTCGACGACGGCCATAAGAAAAGGGGCCGGATTGCTCCGACCCCCGATCCTTTACCGTTGCCGGCTCGCTTACATGCCCGAACCCGGACCGTAAGTGATCTCGACGCGGCGGTTCTGCAACTCGCGCACACCGTCGGCGGTGGGAACGCGCGGGTTGGCTTCGCCGAACGCCTGGCTCGAGATGGCGCCGTCGGGAACACCATGGCTGGTGAGGTAGGCGCGGACCGAGTCGTTGCGGCGTGCCGACAGACCCATGTTATATTGCGCCGAACCAGAACGGTCGGTGTAGCCGGCCAGCATGATCGGCACATTGGCGCAGTTGCCGTAGGCGCTGACCGCGCTGTCGAGAATGGTCGCGGCTTCCGGCGTGATGTCCGACTTATCCCAGTCGAAGAACACGATGTACGGCCCCTTGTTGCAGACCGCGACCGGCGGCGGAGGCGGCG
>DATEJC010000289.1:0-10740 GCA_035278345.1 Bradyrhizobium sp.
CCCGTCTGCCGCTGACGTATTGCTACGCCCGCTCGACTTGCATGTGTTAAGCCTGCCGCCAGCGTTCGCTCTGAGCCAGGATCAAACTCTCAAGTTGGACTTGAACTTTGAACCGGCTGATCACAACGTTTGACGAGGTCCACACCGAAATCGCGCAGCGATTCACATCGCTGGCGACCTGATCTCAATGAAGAGATCATGGTGTAACCTTATTCAAAACGTGTACCGCCGAAGTCTTTCGTCCGGTCCCGAAAGTTGAAAACCGAAGTTTCCAAGTATTCGAGACCCGCAAGGACTCCGCCGTCCACGTTTCTCTTTCTTCATCTTCACTTGTCAAACAGCCCGGGGTCCGAAGACCCCAACTCCCCTGGCGGGGAGGTTCCGTAAAACTCTCACTCGACGGCAAATGACAACCGATTGGTATCGGCTGTTGTTCACTCATCATCATGAGGAGCTTGACGGGCACGACAAACTGCCTTGGCCAAGGGGCCAATGCAGCGCCGCGCTCAGTGGCCGGGTTATAGGCCCACCCAATCGGCGTTGTCAACGCCCGTCGTCAACAAAACTTCACACCGAATGCGAGAATCTTTGACAGCGAGGAAACCCCTATATTTCGGGGCTTTGCGCCGTACTTGAGCCACAATCCTGCGACGTTCTGGGAAATAAGTTAAGTATTGAATCGCTGGAATGCCAGAGGGGGCCAGCCGGCGGTTTGAGTGGGGAATGGCAGCCAGTTTTCGCCGTTCCCATTAACGGCCGAGAAACATCGAGAGCTCTGCGCATCATTGACCTTCGAGATTCCGGCCGCTCTTAAGGGCCCCTGATTCCCGAATTCCATGCGTGCGGCGCGCCATGCTCCGGAGGCGTCCCTTTCATCGGGGACGAATGCGGGACCCGGGGTTTGAGCGAGAGGGTTGTCGAATGTTGGTGGATTTCGGGGGGACGAGGGCTTGAGCCAACGGACGTCACGTGGGGGCGGGTACGGGCGCGAGGCGGGGATCATCGATCTCGGCCATGAGCCGCCGCTTTCCGTTGACGGTACCGAGGCCGCGGTGATCGATCGCCGCCGTGTTTCCGTACAGTGGTTCAGCGGCACCATCCTGACAGGTCTGTGCGGCGCAGCTCTCATCGGCGGCGCCGTTTTTGCGTCGCTCGACGGCGAAATGACTTTTGCCAAGATTCCCGAGCGCGTCGAGGGCGCGCTGCGCGGCGGCTTCGGCGCCAACGACAAGGGCGTCAGCCTGCACAAGGCCGACCGCCTGCCGCCGCCGAGCGAGTCCACGGCCGCGCGCAATGTCATCCGCGTCTCCACCGCGACCCGCGTCGGCAACCGCGACGTCATGCGGGTGCGGCCGTTCATCCGGATCTCCGGCAATCTGTCGATGACCACCAGCGACCTGTCGGCCAAGATTCCGCCCTTCAACGCCCAGCGCATGCTGACCGATGTCGGCTCGCCCACGCAGACCGCCGCCGACGATCCCAACAATCCCGATGCGGTCGAGCCCGACGCCGAAGTCTCCTTCGTGATGAAGGATCTCGGCCTCGTCCTGCCGAAGGCCAAGATCGCCGCCAACGTACCGCTGGACGAGATCATCCTGCGGGTGCGCGACGCCTCGAACTGGCGCGGCAATTCCGGCGGCGTCCGTTACGCCACGCTCGCCAACGCCGCGGCTGACGCCAGCGGGGTGCGATCGGACATCAAGCTCGCCTATGCCACCGAGGGTAACGTCTCCGACCCCTATGCCGGCTTCGAGACGCGCGTGGTGCCGGAGAACGTCACCCTGCTGCCGAAGACCAAGGACCAGGCGACCGGCGGCAATCCCACCGGTGAGCGCATTCATACCGTCAAGAAGGGCGACAGCATCATCTCGATCCTGCGCGACGCCGGCGCGAGTCCCGAGGAAGCCAAGGCGATCGCCTACACGCTCGGCGCCAAGGGCCGCGAAGGCGGCCTGAAGGAAGGCCAGAAGGTGCGCATCCTGATGGTGCCGGCGACACAGGCGCCGGGCGCCCGGCTGCAACCCTATCGCGTCATGGTCGCCAACGACGCCATGATCGAAGCGGTGGCCGCGCTCTCCGACCTCGGCAAATACGTCGCCGTCGACGTGCAGAGCATGAACACCGTCACCGAAACCGCGGCCGCCGACGATGATGACGATGATGATGGCAGCGGCGTGCGGCTCTATCAGAGCATTTACGAGACCGCGCTGCGCAACAAGGTCCCGGCCAACATCATCGAGGACATGATCCGGATCTACTCCTACGACGTCGACTTCCAGCGCAAGGTGCAGCCCGGCGATTCCTTCGACGTGTTCTATGCCGGCGAAGACGAAGGCGCGACGATCACGGAAAAGAACGAGGTGCTGTTCGCCTCGCTCACGGTCGGCGGCGAAACCAAGAAATACTACCGCTTCCAGACGCCCGACGATTCGGTCGTCGACTTCTACGACGAGACCGGCAAGAGCGCGAAAAAGTTCCTGGTCAGAAAGCCCGTCAACAACGCCATCATGCGTTCCGGCTTCGGCGGCCGCCGTCACCCGATTCTCGGCTATGTGAAGATGCATACCGGCGTCGACTGGGCTACGCCCTACGGCACGCCGATCTTCGCCTCCGGCAACGGCGTGGTCGAGAAGGTCGGCTGGGAAGGCGGCTACGGCAAGTATGTCCGCATCAAGCACAACAACGGCTACGAGACCGCCTACGGCCACATGTCGGCCTATGCCAAGGGCATGGAGCCCGGCAAGCGGGTCCGCCAGGGCCAGGTCATCGGCTTCGTCGGCTCGACCGGCATGTCGACCGGCGCGCATGTGCACTACGAAATCCTGGTCAACGGCCGCTTCGTCGATCCCATGCGCATCAAGCTGCCGCGCGGCCGCTCGCTGGAAGGCACGATGCTCGGAGGCTTCGAGAAGGAACGCGACCGTCTCGACAGCATGATGAACAACCGCGGCGGATCAGGCGCGCGCGTCTCCGACGCCACCGGCAGCACCAGCACCCGGCAAGTCAGCAACCGCTGAAATTTCATCCGTTCTTGGCGATCGCAGCGCTGCGTTCGCGCGCATGAGCTGCCGTGTCAGGGCGCGAATCAGGGCGCGAAATATGCGCAGATCAGGAAGACGATGCCGATCGCGGTCAGCCCGAATGCGACGGCCGCAAGCGGCAGTAGCATGTCGATCGCGGCGTCCGTTCCGCGCACGCGGCTGCCCCAGACCGCGAAATCGCCGGCGCGCCAGTCTCGAAACGACGTCGCCTCGGGGTGGGAATCGGAAATGCGATGCCTACGCCAAACCAATGCCAGCGCCAGCGGAATCAGGACGGCCATGAACAGAAGCACGCTGACCATCATGAGGGGCAAGCCAATGTCGGTCTGCCGGTCGAACAGGATCCACGCTGACAACGCGAACCAGGCCACAAGCCCGACCGCGCCGGCATAGACCCTTGGATGGAGTTGATCGAAGACGGGTCTGTTATGGGCGACAAGCTCTCGGGACATGGCTCAACCTTCCCTTTTGTTTCGGGTGCGGGCAGCCGGCTTGTTCCGAAAAACGCAGGATTTGCGCTGTCGCCGGCTGTGCCGGCAAAGGGGCAACCGTCGTCGCGAACGGGCGTTTCATTAATTCCCGTTCAGGCTTGCCGAACGGCCGGGCGGAACAGCCTGCTTCTCGTCAGACATCGAGAACGCGATCTACAAGGTGACGAAGAAATAAATCCCATCGGCCATGCGACGCATTCCGCGCTGCGTTGTTTCCGCCGCGCGGAATGCAATGACGCTTCCAAGCGCGTCACTGCCTTTACCGACGCCAATGGTCGCAGCGACTGCAGCACGATAGTTCTTGCAGGTGCACCGAACGCAGTCCACTCTCGCCATCAATAAAAGATGAGGGCGGAACGCGGGCATGCAGGCTTACCTTGCGAGGCGACTATTGGCGCTGATTCCGGCGCTGTTCTTCGCCAGCCTGATCGTTTTCGTCATCGTTCGCCTCGTGCCCGGCAGCATCATCGATTTGATGCTGGCGCAGAACGATGTCGGCGCCGACAAGCTCACCCGCGAGCAACTCGTTACCACGCTTGGCCTCGACCAGCCGATGTGGCAGCAATATCTTTCCTGGATCGGCGGCATCCTGCTGCATGGCGATTTCGGCAAGTCGCTGTGGCAGAACACACCGGTGCGGGAACTTCTGGCCGCCCGCCTGCCCGTCACCTTCCAGCTCGGCCTGATGGCGCTGATCGTGGCGCTGACCGTCGCCATTCCGATCGGCATCTATTCCGCGGTCCGGCAGGACACCGCGGGCGACTACATCACCCGCTCCTTCTCCATCCTGATGCTGGCGGTGCCGAGCTTCTGGATGGGCACCATGGTGATGGTGTTCCCCTCGATCTGGTGGGGCTGGTCGCCGCAAGTAAAGTTCGTGCCTTTCACCGAGCATCCGCTTGAGAATCTGAAGCAGATGATCCTGCCGGCGCTGATCCTCGGCATGGCGCTGTCGGCCATTACCATGCGCCTGACTCGCACCATGATGCTGGAGGTGCTGCGGCAGGACTATATCCGCACCGCCTGGGCCAAGGGGCTTTCCGAGCAGCTGGTCGTGGTGCGCCATGCGCTGCGTAACGCGCTGATCCCTGTGGTGACGCTGGTCGGCCTGCAGGCACCGATCCTGATCGGCGGCGCTGTGATCGTGGAGCAGATCTTCGTCATCCCGGGCATGGGCCTGTTGCTGCTCGATGCCATCAGCCAGCGTGACTACCCCATCATCACCGGCGTTAGCCTGGTGATCGGCTTTTGCGTCATGCTGATCAATCTCGTGGTCGATCTCTCCTACGGCCTGCTCGATCCCAAGGTGAGATACCGCTGATGACGCTGGCGCTCGACATTCCCGCGACCGGCGCGCGCAAGCAGCGCAACAGCGTCGTCCGCTTCATCGTGCGCCTGTTCCGCGAAAAGCCGCTCGGCGCGGCCGGCGGCGTCATCTTCGTGCTCTTCCTGCTCTGCGGCATCTTCGCCGACGTGCTGGCACCCTATGGCATGAACCAGATATCCCCGCGCAGCCGGCTGATGGCGCCGTCCTGGACACACTGGTTCGGCACCGACAATCTCGGGCGCGACATGCTCTCGCGCTGCCTTTATGGCGCGCAGATCTCCGTCATCATCGCCTTTACCACCGCGACGCTGGCGACCGTCGTCTCCATCGCGGTCGGCATCGTCACCGGCTATCTCGGCGGCAAGATCGACCTGATCGTGCAGCGCTTCGTCGACGCCTGGATGAGCTTTCCCGACCTGATCATCCTGCTGGTCGTCGTGTCCGTGCTCGGCCCGGGCGTGCCGCAGATCATCTTCACGTTGGGCTGCCTGCTCGGCATCGCCGGTTCGCGCATCATCCGTTCCGCAGTCGTCTCGGTGCGCGAGAACATGTACGTGCACGCCGCGCAATCGATCGGCGCTTCGACCGGCCGCATCCTGCTGCGCCACATCCTGCCCAACATCATGCCGCCGATCATCGTGCTGTTCACAACCCGCGTCGGCACCGTGATCCTTGCGGAGTCGAGCCTGTCGTTCCTCGGCCTTGGCGTGCCGCCACCGACGCCGACCTGGGGCGGCATGCTGTCGGGCTCGGGCCGCACCTTCATGTTCCAGGGACCATGGCTGGCGCTGGCGCCCGGCCTGTGCCTGACCGTCGTTGTCTACGCCACCAATGTGTTTGGAGACGCGCTGCGCGATCTGCTCGATCCCCGCATGCGCGGCTCGCGATAGTTCATGAAACAAACGGGAGGGAAGCCATGAAACAATTCAGGACAGCGCTGCTCGCGGCAGCGTCGATCGCGGCGACGCTTGCCTTCGCAAGTCCGGGCTCAGCGCAATCCGAGCAGCCGCCGAAGCCCGGCGGCACGCTGGAGATCGGCACCGTCTATGTGACGCTGTCGGCGCTGTCCTGGGACAATGCCGACTGGAACTGGAAGCACAATCACGACACCGGCAATGTCTATGAGCAGCTCTTTGCTGCTGACCTTTCGAAATCGAAGCGGCTCGGCGGCAAGCATGCTTTCTATGCTGATGCGTGGCTTCCGTCAGACGCCATCCGCGGTGAGCTCGCCGAAAGCTGGGAATGGAAGAAAGACCCGCTCCGCATGGAAGTGAAGCTGCGCAAGGGCATCATGTACCCCGAGAAGCCCGGCGTGATGGCCTCGCGCGAATTCGTTGCTGACGACGTCGTCTTCACCTTCAACCGTCTCGACAAGAGTCCGAAGAAGATCGCCAGCTATTTCGACCACCTCGAAAAGGTCGAGGCGACCGACAAGCACACGGTGGTGTTCACCTTCAAGAACTACAACGCCGAATGGGACTACCGCTTCGGCTGGGGCTACTACTCCGGCATCATCCCGAAGGAAGTAGCCGACGCCGGCGCCGGCAACTGGAAGAACGTCAACGGCACCGGCCCGTTCATGCTCGCCGATTTCGTGCAGGGCAACTCCAACACCTACGTCAAGAACCCTAACTACTGGGACAAGGACAAGATCAACGGCACCGAGGTGAAGCTGCCGCTGGTCGACAAGGTCGTCTACCGTACCATCAAGGACGAAGCGACCTTCCTGACCGCGCTGCGTACCGGCAAGCTCGACATCCTCGAAACCATTCGCTGGTCGGCGGTCGACGAGCTCAAGAAGAGCGCGCCGCAGCTGCAATGGTCGAAATGGCTGTCGATGAGCGGCCAGTTTCTCGCAATGCGCGTCGACACCAAACCGTTCGACGACGTCCGCGTTCGCCGTGCGCTCAACTTCGCCGTCAACAAGCAGGAGATCGTCAAGGATTATTACGGTGGCAACGCCGAGCTGTTCGCCTATCCGCAGCATCCCGACTATCTCGGCTATTTCGAACCGCTGGAGGCGATGCCCGCGTCGATCAAGGAACTCTTCACCTATGATCCGGCGAAGGCCAAGAAACTGTTGGCCGAGGCGGGTCACCCCAATGGTTTCTCGTTCAAGGTGCAGGTCTGCTCCTGCAATCCCGACCACATGGACTTGCTGCCGCTGATCGCGGCGTATCTCGAGCAGATCAATGTGAAGATGGAAATCCAGCCGATGGAATACGCCGCATTCCTCTCGGCGATGACCAGCAAGACCAATGCGCCCGGCTATCTCATGAACAACGGCCACACCAATCCGACCACGACGATCCGCAAGAGCTTCGTGAAGGGCCAGGTCTGGAATCCCTCGCAGTGGAACGACCCCGAATACGACAAGAAGATGGACGCGGCCTATCTCGAGCAGGATGAGGGCAAGCGCCAGGCCATGCTGAAGGAGATGACTCGCGAGATTCTCGACAAGGCGCCCTATATCTGGCTGCCGACGCCCTACATCTACACGGCGTGGTGGCCGTGGGTGAAGAACTACGGCGGCGAACTGCGCGCCGGCGCCGTGCGTCCGGGTCCGATCTATGCCCGCATCTGGATCGACCAGGAGATGAAGAAGAAGATGGGCTACTGAGCGGCGGAAACGAAGCGATGACGTCCCCGCTGCTGGAGGTCAAAGGCCTGACCACACGGTTCCGCACCGAGCGCGGGACCGTGACGGCGGTCGATGATGTCTCCTTCCATGTCGATCCCGGCGAAACGCTCGCCATCGTCGGCGAGTCCGGTTCGGGCAAGAGCGTCACCGCGCTGTCGGTGCTGCGGCTGATCCCGAACCCGCCGGGGCAGATCGAGCGCGGCGAGATCCTGTTCGACGGCGAAGATCTGCTGAAGCTCGACGATCCCGGCATCCGCGAAGTGCGTGGCAACAAGATCGCCATGATCTTCCAGGAGCCGATGTCCTCGCTCAACCCGGCGCTTACCGTCGGCCTGCAAGTGGCCGAGCCGATTAACCTGCATCGCGGCACGGCATGGGCCAAAGCCTATGAAGCCGCGACCGAGCTGATCGGCCGCGTGCGCATCGCCGATGCCGCGAGCCGGCTCAACTCCTATCCGCATCAATATTCCGGCGGCATGCGCCAGCGCGTGATGATCGCAATGGCGCTCGCCTGCGCGCCGCGGCTGATCATTGCGGACGAGCCGACCACCGCACTCGACGTCACCGTGCAGGCCCAGATCCTGGATCTCCTGAAGGAGCTGACGCGCGAGACCGGCTCGTCGCTGATCCTGATCACGCATGATCTCGGCGTCGTCGCGCGCTACGCCGATCGCGTCGCAGTGATGTACGGTGGACGCATTGTCGAGGTCGCGCCCGCGCGCGAGCTCTACGCCCGCCCGAAGCATCCCTACACCTCCGGCCTGATGGCCTCCGTGCCGCGGCTCGACGGCGGCGGCCGCGCGCGGCTGACGCCGATCGAGGGCCAGCCGCCGGATCTGGCGAGCCTTCCGGTCGGCTGCTCCTTCGGTCCGCGCTGCCGCGCCATTCTCGATCAGTGCCGCACGGCACGGCCCGAGCTGGTGCAGGTCGGCGATCGCCACTCCAAGGCGTGTTTCGCCAATGTCTGACGCGCTTCCGCAAGCTCCCGGCGAGCCGCTCCTCCGCGTCGAGGATTTGAAGGTGCATTTCCCCGTCACCAAGGGGATCATCTTCCAGCGCCAGGTCGCGACTGTGAAGGCGGTGGACGGCGTCTCCTTCACCATCCGCCGCGGCGAGACGCTCGGTCTCGTCGGCGAAAGCGGCTCGGGCAAGTCGACCACCGGCCTTGCGGTGCTGCGCATGCTGACGCCGACCGCCGGCCGCATCGTCTTCGAAGGTCAGGACATCGCCCCGCACCGCGGCGCCGAGCTGCTCGACGTCCGCCGCCGCATGCAGATGGTCTACCAGGACCCGTACGGATCGCTGAATCCGCGCATGACCATTCGCTCGATCGTCGGCGAGCCGCTGGCCGTGCATGGCCTCGATGCCGACCGGAAAGCGACGCGCGAGAAGATCGCCGAGCTGATTGCCTCCGTCGGCCTGCTGCCCGATATGGCCGACCGCTACCCGCACGAATTCTCCGGCGGTCAGCGCCAGCGCATCGGCATCGCACGGGCGCTGGCGCTGGAGCCGAGCCTCTTGATCGCCGACGAGCCGGTCTCCGCGCTCGACGTTTCGATCCAGGCCCAGGTGATAAACCTGTTCATGGACCTGCAGGAGCGGCTCGGGCTTACCTACCTGTTCATCGCCCACGACCTCGCCGTGGTCCGCCACATCTCGACCCGCATCGCCGTGATGTATCTCGGCCGCCTGGTCGAGATCGCCGACCGCGATGAGCTCTACAAGAATCCGCTGCACCCCTACACCGAGGCGCTGATGGCGGCGGTTCCAGTGGCCGATCCCGAGGTCGAGGCGAAGCGCCCGCGCACGGTGATATCAGGCGAGGTGCCGAGCGCACTGCGCCCGCCGCCCGGCTGCGCCTTCCACACCCGCTGCCCGCGCGTGATGGCGCGGTGCAAGACCGAGCAGCCACAACTGCGCGAGGCGGCGCCGGGTCGCGCAGTAGCGTGTCATCTCCACGACTGAGCTTCCATACGAAGTTATCGTACGCCGCGTTGCGCGACGCGAGCGGTTCCCCGGAACATCAGCGTTGTCTTCGCTCTGGTCCGGGCGATCTCTCCCGAGCCCGATACGGTGGCTTTTGCAGCGGAACGGGCAACCGCACTGCGCCCAATTGGAACTCTACCCACTGGCCCCGAGTTAAAGACAGAGGATTTCCTCCAACAGAGGAGGGAAACATGGAAAGTTGGACCAACGCTAAACTCTGCGACGTCGCCAATCTGATCCTCGGCGCCATTCTGTTCGTGTCGCCTTGGGTCTTCGGGTTTGACCCCGGGAAAGCGTCTCAGAACGCCATGATCGTCGGCATCATCATAGCCGCGCTTGCAATCGCGGCCTTGGCCGCCTTCGCGGTATGGGAGGAGTGGCTCAACCTGGTCGTCGGATTGTGGGCTGTGATTTCGCCCTGGGTCCTGGGCTTCCAGGGAACCAACGCGATGACGGTGCATGTGCTGATCGGTCTTGCCGTTGCGGTCCTTGCCGCCGTCGAAATCTGGATCACGACCCAGAACCCGCCGCGGCTGACGACAGGCCGCTGACACAGGTCACCTGTCCCGCCCGCCGCTCGGCCGGCGACGGGCGGCGTTGCCATGAGCGGAGAAAGCAATGAATCACATTACCAGAGATGACGTCACCGCCGCGGTTGGTCAGGTCGATGATGTCATCATTGCAGAGATCATCGGAACCGGCGCGACTGTGGATGAACTGGCCGAGGCCAAGGCTTGGGTCGCCAATGACGAGCCGCTCATGAATGCCGGCAAGCCATTGGCAACAGGGCGGGTGCGTGAACTCGTCGACATCCTGTCGGAGCTTGAGCCCAACGAGGACGACGAGGGCGGAGCCGCACCGACCGGTCCGTCCTGAAAGGGCGCCCACTCCGTCCATTGAAAAACGCCCTCCGGGCTTTGGCGCGAAGGGCGTCTCTTTTTAGAACCGGCGCGACGTGCCTTAGTTCAACTTCCGCTTCGGCACCGGCGCCTCGAACTGCGCGATCTCGGCGGTCTGGGCCGGCTTGCCGTTGAAGGTCAGCACATTGCCCTTGGTCGAGATCTTGACCTTGTCGCCGTCGGAGACCTCGCCGGCCAGGATCATCTCCGCCAGCGGATCCTGCACGTTGCGCTGGATCACCCGCTTCAGGGGACGGGCGCCATAGGCGGGATCCCAGCCCTTGTCGGCGAGCCAGTCGCGCGCGGAAGGCTCGAGCGTCAGCGTGATCTTGCGATCTTCGAGCAGCTTCGTCAG
>DATEJC010000290.1:0-8647 GCA_035278345.1 Bradyrhizobium sp.
CAATATCAATAAGCCAGAGCAACAAGCCGCGGTCGCTCCTTATTGACGCGAGCACCTTCCAGCGATGAGCGAGGATCTCTGCTTTCTGTCGGCCACCGAGCTGCGCGCCCGCATCGCCAGCAAGGCGGTCTCTCCCGTCGAGGTCACCCGCGCGGTGCTCGCTCGTGCCGAAGCACTGCAGCCTGAATTGAACTGCTTCATCACGCTGTGCGGCGAGCAGGCGTTGGCGGACGCGCGCGCCGCGGAGAGCAAGGTCATGGCGGGCGAGCCGCTTGGCTTGCTTCATGGCATTCCCGTCACCGTGAAGGACATCGTCAACACCAAAGGCGTGCGCACGACCTTCGGGGCTGTGCCCTTTGCCGACAATGTGCCTGACCACGATGCGGTCGCCGTCGCGCGGCTGCGCGCGCAGGGCGCGATCCTGATTGGCAAGACCACGACGCCGGAGTTCGGCAGCAAGTGCCTGACCGACTCGCCGCTGTTTGGCCGTACGCGCAACGCCTGGGACGCCGGCCGCTCCAGCGGCGGCTCGAGCGGCGGCGCGGCCGTAGCGGTTGCGAGCGGTATCGCGCCGCTGGCGATCGCGACCGATGGCGGCGGCTCGACGCGGATTCCTGCTGCCTGCAATGGCGTCGTCGGATTGAAGCAGAGCAACGGCGTCATCCCGCACAGCCAGGTGCAGGATGCGTTCGGCAACCAGACCTATGTGACGCCGACAACGCGGACAGTCGGCGATACCGCGCTGATGATGCAGGCGATGGCGGGCGAGGACGCTTCCGATCCCTGGTCGATCGGCGTTCCCGTGCCTGACTTCATCGATCGCGCCGCCCCGCGCGGCGATCTGCGCGGGCAAAAAATCCTGTTCTGTCTGTCGCCGCCCGGGCGGCCCGTTGCGGCCGATATAGCCGATGCCTTCAAGGCGGCGCTCGACCGGCTTGCAGGGCTCGGCGCGGAGATCGAAGAATTTTCCGGCGAAGGTTTCGACATCGAGCCGATCTGGCGCGCCATCAACCACACCGCCTGGCGCGCCCGCTTCGAGAAACTGGCGGCCGATCACGGAGATAAGCTAAGCGAAGTGTTCTTGAAGCAGCTCGCGCTCGCCGCCAAGGTCAGCGGCGTGGATTTTCAGCAGGCGATGTTCGATCGCACCGCGTTGTTCCGCCGCGTGCAGGCGCTGTTCGGTGGTGCCGATCTGCTTGCGATGCCGACGCTGACGCGGACCGCGCTGCCGATCGACCAGGATCTGTTCGGCGCCATCGAAATCGACGGGAAGAGTTTTGGCAATCTGCGGCCACACTGGTTTCCCTGGACCATGCCGTTCAACATGACCGGGCATCCCGCCATCAGCCTGCCGTGCGGCTTTGGCCGCGACGGCCTGCCGATCGGCCTTCAGCTCGTCGGACGCTTCCGCGGCGATGCGGAGCTGCTGCGCGCGAGCGCCCTGTTCGAGGCGTCGCAGGGACTGCTCAATCGCTGGCCGGGCTGAGGCTCACCCCGAACGCAGCAGCGCCGGGTCGAGCGCGCGCAGCCGGCCCGGATCGAAGGGCGTCAGATCAGTGCTGCGCGCGTTGCCGTCGCCGATCAGTTCGGCCAGGGCTTCGCCGGTCGCGGGCGCATTGAGGATTCCCCAGACGCTGTGGCCGGTGGCGACGTAGGCGCCTGCGGCTCCCGGCACCTTGCCGATCAGCGGAAGGCCGTCCTGCGTCACCGGGCGGAAGCAGGATTGTCGCGCGGTGATCCTTTCAGTGCGGAACGCCGGTGACAGCCGTGCAGCGATCGCCTGCAGGCGGACGATAGCGCGCGGATCGGGCGTCACGGCCGCCGGATCGATCGGAAGCGGAATTTGGTCGGAGAAGGCGGTGATATGCGTGGTGCCGTCGCCGCGCGGAAAGAGCTCGATGCTGACGGCCTCGCCGCTGTCGTCCTGATATTCGAGGAACAGCGCTTCGGCCGGGACATCCGTGCCGGTATCGTAGACGAGGCTCGGGCTTTGCAGCCCGTAGACGGCGGGCAAGGCGATCCACTGGGTTGCCAGCACCGACCACGGCCCCATCGCGATCACGACCGCATCCGCCTCGATAATGCTGCCATCGACGTCGACGCCACGCACGCTCGCTCCGTCCGTCGCGCGGACGAGGCGTTTGATTTGCCCGATCTGCAGGTTCGCGCCAAAACCTTGCGCCGATTTCATCATGGCTGAAGTGAAGGCGCGGGGCGGCACGATCGCTGTGGTTTCGGGTGTGCCAAGCTGCGAGGTGATGACGATCCCGTCGCGCAGCCAGTCGAGTTGCGGTGGTGTGTGACGCTGGCCCGAGCGTTCGGAGACGGCCACGCCGGCAAAAGCGCTCATGCGGCGGTAATGCCAATCCGCGCCGGTCTCGTCCTGCAAGGCGGCGTGGAGCGCAAAGCTGCGCCGCGCCAGTGCATCGAGCGGAGTGCCGGCGCACCAGTCGAGCGCCAGAAATCCACCGGCCTTGCCGGAGGCAGCGGCTGCGACCTCCGTTCGTTCGACCACGGTGACGTCGATGCCGCGGCGGGCGAGAAAGTAGGCCGTGCATGCGCCGATGACGCCGCCGCCGCAGATCACAACGCGCATGACGACATTCGCTTACGCCAGCGTGTGCACGATGACCGGGCCGGCCATCGCAGTGGCAGGTCCAGTCAGCAGCGGCGCCAGATCCTTTTCGATCCAGGCGATGGCGCGGCGGTTCGCTTCCTCCGCGCTGGCGAAATTATTGAACAGGCTGATCGCGGTGACGGTGTCGTCGGGGGCGTAGACCACGTAGTAGCCCATGAACCCCTCGACATCGCTGATGATGGGGATGGCGCCTTCCTTGATCCGGCGCGTCAGCTCTTCGGCCATGCCGGTCTTGGCTTTGCCCTGGCGGATGGCGGCGTACATGCGGTCCTCCTTCCGGCTGTTGCGGCGAGGGGACGAATTGCGTCGCCTCGGCACCGGAATCCTACGCCAAGGGCGGCTTCAGCACCATCGCCGCGGACGGCGGAGGAGAAACTTCGCTCCAATTTGATCTGGCGCAAATCGCTCCGGCTGATTTCGACTCATGCTGTGGTCTTTCCTACCCCTAGAGCATGACTGCCGGCCGCCTTAAAACGGCCGGCACTTTTTTGCCGCTGCGGACCGCCTGAAGCTCCAGCGCTGGGCGCGGGCGACGAGAGGCCGATCTGACGTTGCGGCAACGTGCGCCAAAAACACCTCGGGCGCGCCGGTGGTCCGACGCGCCCGATGATTGACTAATCCGTTGGGGTCTATCCGATCACCAACGGCAAACGGTGCGGCCCCAGCGATAGCTCCAGTAGCAACGCGGGCCGACATAGGCGCGCGGCGCGTAGTAGTAGGCACGCGGCGCATAATAGCCGCGATAGCCATAACCGCGGCCCCATCCGCCGCGATAGCCGTAGCCGCGTCCACGCCATGCCTGCGCCGGCGTCGTCGTCGCACCGACCAGAATGGCCGACGTGCCGACAACATACATGAAGAGCAGAGCCACGGCCGCCAGGCAGCGCGTCAGGAAATTGTAGCGTTTAGCCATGAGATCTCCCGGCATTTCCAACACATCAACCGCATGGTGCGATCCCACTTGATACGCGCGAGATCGGGATTCGGTTCGATGCGCCAAGACAATATTTTTCACGAAGGTGCTTGGAGTCGAACGGGACTCTATTGAGGCGACAGAGTAAGGTCAAGTTCGCAACCCGTTCATATACATTGCTAAAATCCGCTTTGACGATGAACGGCAGATGAATGGTTGTGCGTTGCGGCAGCAGTCAAAGAGAGAAAAATCACTGTGCAACCCTAGTGTCGACATGATCGTGAGCTTCAGCCCGAGCGCGTTCCTTCCAGAAAAGTGCCAATGCCGAAAAAACATACTTATGTCCTTGGTCTCAACACCTATGACCACGACGTCAGCGCGTGCCTGCTTCGCGACGGCGCCATCGCCTACGCGATCGGCAAGGAGCGGCTGACGCGCGAGAAACACGCCACCGGCTTCTACAAGGAGGTGATCGACTATTGCCTCGATGCCGAAGGCATCACGCTCGCCGACGTCGATCTGGTCGTGCGCAATTGCTACATCATGCCGGTGCCCGACATGGAGGACCGGCTGACCTATCAGGACATGCCGGGCTTCCTGCCGCCGCCCGAGCGCGAGCAGGCCGAACATCATCCGTACTTCCGTGCCAATTCCGAAAAGGTGGTTTCGATCTCGCACCATCTCGCGCATGCCTACAGCGCCTTTGCAGCCTCGCCCTTCGAGGAGGGCGCGGTGATGATCGTCGATGGCGTCGGCAGCTACCGCGCAGATGCGATGGAAAGGCTTCGTGCGGACGACAAGGGCAATCCGCTCGCCCGGGAATCCGAGAGCTACTATCGTTTTTCCGGCACCGAGCTGGAATGTCTGAAGAAGGTGTGGCTGGAGCCGTCGCGTGGCATGCTCAACGAGGAATTCTACAGCATGCCGGGGCTGGGCGCGCTCTACAGCCGAGCCTCGACCTACGTGTTCGGCGACTGGAACAAGTGCGGCGAGTTGATGGGGCTCGCGCCGTATGGCCGCCGCGAGCAGGTCAAGTCGCTGCTCGCGCTCGAGGACGGCGAGTTGCGCGTGCCCGGCTGGAATGCCGGGTTCAAGCAGCCTTATCTGCTCGGCTCAGGCGATTGGGAAAAACATCCGGCGATGCGGCATTGGGAGGATCTGGCCTGGCGGGTGCAGGACGACACGGAGAACGTGCTGCTGGCGCGCACACGCTGGCTGCGCGAGACCACGGGAGCGAAAAACCTCTGCATTGCCGGCGGCGTCGCGCTGAACTGCGTCGCCAACGGCCGGATCGCGCGCGAAGGCGGATTCGAGAACGTCTGGATCCAGCCTGCGGCCGGCGACGACGGAATTGCGATCGGCTGCGCGTATTATGGGTGGCTGGCGGTGCTGAAGCAGCGCCGCACCCATGTGATGGAGCACGCCTATACGGGGCGGGTCTATGGCGAGCACGAGATCGTCAACGCGCAGCAGAAGCCGCTGGTGCGCATCCAGATCAATCCGGTGCGCAGCGACGACATCTGCCGCGATACCGCAAAGCTGCTGGCCGACCAGAAGGTGATCGGCTGGTTTCAGGGACCGTCCGAATTCGGGCCGCGCGCGCTCGGCAATCGCAGTCTTCTTGCGGATCCCCGCAAAGCCGAGATGAAGGACATTCTCAACAGCCGGGTGAAACACCGGCAGGCATTCCGGCCGTTCGCACCGATCGTGCTGGCCGAGCGGATGAAGGACATCTTTGAAGGCGAGGAGGACTCGCCCTTCATGCTGATCGCCAAACCCGTGCGGCCGGAATGGCGCGACAAGATTCCGGGGATCGTGCATGTCGACGGCACGGCGCGGGTGCAGACCGTGCGCGAGGCGACCAATCCAAAGCTCTATCGGCTCTTGAAGGAGTTCGACGCGCTGACCGGCGTGCCGGTGCTGATCAACACGTCATTCAACGTCAAGGGCGAGCCGATCGTGGAGACGCCGCAGGACGCGATGATCTGTTTCCTCACCACGGGCATCGACCATCTGGTGCTGCACGACACGTTGATATCGAAGAACGCGATGCACCGCATCGTTGCGCCGCTGGTGAAAGTCTTCAGCGACGTCGGCGCCGTCGTGGCGCAGAGCACGCAGCCGGCGGTGTAAACGCGCCGGCCACGTCAGGTAGATCAGGCGGCAGGAGCCGATGCGGGCTTGGGAGCGGACGCCTTGGGCGTCGGCTTGTCCTGCTTCTTCGACCACGAGATGTAATAGGCCACCAGCGTCATGATCGCGATGCCGGCGATGCTGACGAGGACCTGCACCAGGACGGAGCCTGAGCTCAGCGACAGCAGGAAGTGCGCCACGAAGGACAGGAACACGCCGACGCAGAACACCGCGAGCGATTGCTGGCCGCAGACCACCAGCGGATCGAACACCTTCCATTCCAGTCCCGGCCAGGTCTTCGGCACGAAGCGAACCGTGAGGATCACGATCACCACGAAGTGGATGAAGCGGTAAGGCGCGAGGAACGTCTTGTCGTTCGGATTGAACGTTGAATACAGCCACTGCGGGAACAGCGCACCGAAATCCGGGAACTTGCCGGCCATGGTCATGACCAGGCCGAGCAGCAGATAGGCGATGCAGAACCACAACGTGTATTTCGAATTGATGATCGCCATCGATTTGCGCGCGCCGCCCATCGAGCACCAGGCGCCGAACACGAACAGCACCTGCCAGGCCAGCGGATTGAAGTACCAGGTGCCGGCGGGGTAGGCGGGCAGGTTCCAGCCCATCTGGCGCGAGACCAGCCACAGCACGATCGAGATCACCATGGTGAGATCGGGCTGGCGCAGCATGAACCAGAGCACCGGCGGGAACAGGCCCATCAGCACGATGTAGAGCGGCAGCACGTCGAGATTGACCGGCTTGAACTTCAGCAGCAGGCCCTGCCGCAGCGTCTCGGTGGCCTGGTCGACGAGGCCGGCGACGTTGAACTCGTTGATCATCTCGGAGTCGCCGAAGCGAAGCGCCAGATAGGTGATCGAGGCGATGTAGATCACGAACAGAATGATGTGGGCGACATAGAGCTGCCAGACCCGCTTGGTCAGGCGCGTGGCGCCGACGATAAAGCCGCGATCGAGCATCATCCGCGCATAGACGAAGGAAGCGGTATAGCCGGAGATAAAGACGAACAGGTCGGCGGCGTCGGAGAAGCCGTAATTCCGCGTCGTGATCCAGTTCACGACGTTATCCGGGATGTGGTCGAGATAGATCGCCCAGTTCGCGACCCCGCGGAACAGGTCGAGCCGGAGGTCACGTCCCTTGTCGGGCAGGATGGCGTTGATTTTCATGGGTGCCGCTTCGAACTGATGCTTTCGGAAAGGTAGCACGGGCGCCGCAGGGCCAGCCCGGATGGCAGATTGTCACAGCGCAGCATAATGACTATACCCATCCGGAAAAGCGATGACGTCGGGGTGGGAATCACCAATCAAATCCCTGAAAGGTGTCTCTATACTATCCCGGCGGCTTCCGCCAAACGCCAGCAACCTGCCGATCTCACGGGGTCCGAACCAGCCATGACTGCACGCATCTTCAAGCCCGCCAAAAACGCGATGCAATCGGGCAAGGCCAACGGGAAGGAGTGGCAGCTGGATTACGAGCCGGAGCAGCCGCGCGCGGTCGAGCCCCTGATGGGCTGGACCTCTTCGGGCGACATGAAGCAGCAGCTCACCATCCGCTTCGATACCAAGGAAGATGCCATCGCCTATTGCGAGCGCAAGGGCATTGCCTACCAGGTGATCGAGCCGAAGGCTTCGGCCTACCGCCAGGTCGCCTACGCCGACAATTTCGCGTTCCGCCGCGGCGAGCCGTGGACGCACTAGGACTTGACTCATCAGGGCTCGACGCCCTGACGTTGCGCTAGTCCGCCGGGCGAGGGTGGGGCGCCCCAGGCAGCGGGAGCGGCGCGTCCTTGGAAAGCCCGAGCACCGGATAGGTCCTGATGGTCTGGACCTCGGGCATGGCCGCGAACTGCAGCAACTGCCGGTGCATGGCCTCCACATTCGGCGCCAGGCATTTCAGCATGAAATCGGCATCCCCGGAAATCTGCGAACACTGCTGGACGTGCGGCAGCGCCGCAATCGACGCCTCGAACGCCTGCACCGCCGTGCGTGCCTGGCTCTTCAACTGGATCAAGACGAAGGAAGTCACCTCAAAGCCGAGCAGCTTCTCGTCGAGGGACGCCCGGATCGCACGGATGTAACCGCGGCGGCGCAGCGATTTCATCCGGCGCAGGCAAGGCGGTTGCGAGATGCCGACCCGCTCGGCCAGCTCGTTGTTGCGGATGCGACCGTCCTTCTGCAGCTCGGACAGTATCTTCAGGTCGATCTCGTCCAGCGGCTCGTCAGCGGTGACAGGCATGGTCCGCCTCAGGCGCCGGCAGCGACGGTGCGTGGGGTCTTGCGCTTGCCGCGGGCCGCCGGCATTGCCGGCGCCGGCATCACGCCCGACAGCACGAGCTTCTCGTGGGCTTCCACGATGGCCTCCTTGGTGAGGCGGCCGCCCGGCCGGTACCAGGTGCAGAGGCCGGTGAGGAGGGCGATGATGGCAAAGGTCGCGACCTGGACGTCGGCCACCGCGAAGGCGCCCTTGGCCGCGCCGTCGGCAAGAATGCCGGCGAGCCGCTGCTCATAGGCGCCGCGCAGCGCCACGATCGCCTCGTAGTTTTTCGGCTCGAGGCTGCGCAGCTCGGAATTGGCGATGAAGACCTCGCGCTTGCGGGTCATGTGATAGGTGACGTGGAAGGCGACGAAGGCGCGGAGCTTTTCCTTCGGTCCGTCCTTGCCTTCGAGCGCGAGATCGAGCTGGCGGAGCAGCTCGTTGATGTGGTCCTGCACGAGGTCGAACAGCAATTGTTGCTTGGTGGAGATGTGATTGTAGAGGGAGCCAGACTGGATGCCGACTTCGGCGGCAAGCTGGCGCAGGCTCATGGCGGCGTAGCCGTGCTCGAAGATCAGCCGCAGGCCGGCCTTGCGAATGGCTTCCAGCGTTTTCGGGCCGTAGGAGCCGATCGTGCGCGCCATGGCAGTTCCTCGTGTGGCCGCTACCCGGATGTTAAAGCAACGGCC
>DATEJC010000291.1:0-4946 GCA_035278345.1 Bradyrhizobium sp.
GCAATCTTTGTATGGTGCGGCCCGCATTGGGGATTTCGAAGTGATCAGCACGCGGCGCCTGACCCCGTCGGGGTGGGCCATCATCGCATTGAGCGCTGCCGCGCTCGCGCTCGGCGGCTGCGGCCGCAAGAGCGGCCTCGACCTGCCGCCGAACGCCATGAATGCCGCCTCCGACGCCGCGCCGGATAATGGCGACCGCGTGGCCCCGCCCGGCAGCACCAATCCGGCCTACGGCTCCGAAAGCGGCCCGACCGCGCCCAAAGGTCGCAAACGTCCTTTTGTTCTCGACCCGCTTCTGGGCAATTAAGCTAGCGTGCGGCGACGGATTTGACATTCGCCACAGTCTATCCGCGAGCCCGCATGGCGAATGTCAAATCCAAAGGCGCCGCACCAGAGTCATTTCTTGCTAGTGTTCCTTCGGTTCTAGCATTCGCAAGAGTGCTCGCTGCAACGGGATGCGAATGCTAGAACCGGAACACTAGCCATGAATCACTTTGATTATCGCAACGGCGTGCTGCACGCCGAGGCGGTCAGCCTTTCGGATATCGCCGCCAGCGTTGGCACGCCGTTCTACTGCTACTCCAGCGCAACGCTGGAGCGGCATTTTCGCGTGTTCACCGAAGCCTTTGCCGGCGAGAAGGTGCTGGTCTGCTACGCCATGAAGGCGAACTCCAACCAGTCGGTGCTGCGCACGCTGGCAAAACTCGGCGCCGGCGCCGACGTCGTCTCCGGCGGCGAATTGAAGCGCGCGCTCGCGGCCGGCATTCCCGCCAGCAAGATCCTGTTCTCCGGCGTCGGCAAGCTGGAGGAGGAGCTGCGCGCTGCGCTCGCCGCCGACATCCTCTGCATCAACGTCGAGTCCGAGCCCGAGCTTGAGTTGCTGTCGCGCCTCGCGGTCGAAGCCGGCAAGACCGCGCGCATCTCAGTGCGCGTCAACCCGGACGTCGATGCGGGCACCCACGCAAAAATCTCCACCGGCAAGTCCGAGAACAAGTTCGGCATTCCCATCGCGCATGCCCGCGAAGTCTATGCGCGCGCGGCAAAGCTGCCGGGCCTCGTCGTCACCGGCATCGACATGCATATCGGCAGCCAGATCACCGATCTCAGCCGTTTGGAGGTTGCCTACCGCATCCTGTCCGACTTCGTGCATGTGCTGCGCGCCGATGGCCACAAGATTTCGCATATCGATTTCGGCGGCGGACTCGGCATTCCCTATCACATGGACCGCGCGGCACCGCCGACGCCAGACGTCTATGCCGCCATGGTCAAGCGCGTCACCCACAATCTCGGCTGCACGCTGATGTTCGAGCCGGGCCGGCTGATCGTCGGCAATGCCGGCATCCTGGTGGCGAGCGTCGTCTATATGAAGCATGGCGATGGCAAGAATTTCGTCATTATCGACGCTGCGATGAACGACCTGATCCGTCCGACGCTGTACGAGGCCCATCACGACATCCTGCCGGTGCGCCAGCCGGCGGCGGGCGCTGCGATGCTGACCGCCGACGTCGTCGGCCCCGTCTGCGAGACCGGCGACTATCTTGCGCTGGACCGCAAGTTGCCGCAGCTCAAGTCGGGCGATCTGATCGCTATCATGACCGCAGGCGCCTACGGCGCCGTGCAGTCCGGCACCTACAACACGCGGCCGCTGGTGCCGGAAGTGCTGGTCAAGGACGATCAATACGCCGTGGTCCGCCCGCGCATCGATGTGGACGCGCTGATCGCGATGGATCGCACGGCGCCGTGGTTGTGAGCCGCCGCCGTTGCCACACCGTCATTGCGAGTGAAGCGAAGCAATCCAGCTTGCTTTGCCGCCAAGCTGGATTGCTTTCGCCTTCGCGCAAGAGCGCTTCGTCGGACCTGGAACCCGGCGCAGCTTGCGCAGCAAGCGTAGACGGGTCGTCGCTTGCGCTCCTCGCAATGACGAAACGGGAAGCAGAGAATTACTTCGCCGCGTGTGCGCCTTTCGCGCCGCCGACGATTACGCCCGCGGCCTTTTCGATCGGCTTGATCGCCTCGGTGAAATCCGACTCCGCGCCCTGATCGCGGATGATGACTTCCCAGAGACGGCCGACCGCCTCGGCGACTTCCATCGACAACCCGAGCGAGCGCATCTCTTCCACTGCGAGCCGCACGTCCTTCACCATCAAGCCGGTGGCGAAGCCGAAATCAAAGCTGCGCGGCAGGACCGAGCGCGGAAACTTGTCGCGGCTTGCGGTGTTCATGCCCGAGCCTGCATTGATGACATCGATCATCACGGCCGGATCGAGGCCGGATTTGACGCCCATCACCACCGCTTCCGAAGTCGCCACCATCGCGGTCGCCGACAGGAAATTGTTAGCAAGCTTCATGGTCTGACCGGAGCCCGGCTTCTCGCCGATGAAGAACACTTTTCCAATCACGCCGAGCGCCGTCTTCACGACCTCGAAATCGGTGCGCGGGCCCGACACCATCACCGCCAGCGTGCCCTTCTCGGCGCCGCCGACGCCGCCGCTGACGGGGCTGTCGATCTGCACGATGTTCTTCTTTGCCAGCAGGTCGTGAATCCTGACCGCCATCTGCGAGCCCACGGTGGACAGATCAATGAAGCGCCTGACGCGCTTGCCCTCGATCACGCCGCCCTTGCCGGTCGCAACATCAAGGGAAGCCTGCAGCGAGGGCAGGCTCGCCATCACGGTCTCGACCTCGTCGGCGATGTCCTTTGGCGAGGCGCCCGCTTTCGCACCGAGTGCGACGAGCCTGTCCAACGCCGCCTTCTGCGTGTCGAACACGGTCAGCTTGTGCCCGGCCTCGATGAGCCGCCGCGCCATCGGAAAGCCCATCTTTCCGAGGCCGATGAATCCGATATCCATTTGGAAGAACCTCCCGTTCGTCATTGCTAGGAGCGCAAGCGACGACCCGTCTACGCTTGCTGCGCAAGCTGCGCCGGGTTCCAGGTCCGACGAAGCGCTCTTGCGCGAAGGCGGAAGCAATCCATTCTTCGTTGTTGCGGCGAAGCTGGATTGCTTCGCTTCGCTCGCAATGACGGTGTGTGTGGAGGCTTACGCCTTATCGATCTCCGCAAATACTTCGCGCGCGATGCGAAAACTGTCGACTGCCGCCGGCATGCCGGCATAGATCGCGACCTGCATCAGGATCTCGCGGATCTCCTCGCGCGACACGCCATTGGTAAGCGCGCCCTTCAGATGCGCGCGCAGTTCATGCGGGCGGTTGAGGATCGAGATCATGGCGATGTTGAGCATGCTGCGGGTCTTGCGCGGCAGCTCCTCGCGGCCCCACACCGAGCCCCAGCAATATTCGTTGAGCAGGTCCTGGAACGGCGCGTTGAAGGCGTCGACGTTCTTCATCGCGTTGGCGACATAGGCCTCGCCCAGCACGGCCTTGCGAATGCTAAGGCCCTTGTCCCACATCTTCTGATCCATGACGTTTCCTCGTTGTTTTGAGCGGTTCGGGCGAGGAAATTACGGGGTCTGTCCGCGGCAGTCACGCCTTCGTGTTATGCGACAATAGGGGTGGGATACGGTTGGGAACGCGTGCCTCACCCCTGCCGTTATGATAGGCTGTTGTTCGGGCAACCCGGAGATGTTGTTGAACGGCAATCCTGACCCCTCCAAGAGCGCGCGCGAGCCGGACGATGTGGCGCGGCTGAAATTGTCGCAGGCCCTCGACCGGGCCAGATATGCGATCGCGTGGGAGCGCGCTTGGCCGCATCTGGCGCGGCTTTTGACCCTTGCCGGATTGTTCCTCACCGTTTCCTGGGCCGGGCTGTGGCTGGCATTGCCGACCTTGGCGCGCGCCGCCGGGCTCGGGTTGTTTGGCCTCGCCGCGGCCGTCGCGCTGTGGCCGCTGATTCGCTTCCGCTGGCCCTCCCGCACCGACGCGCTCGGCCGGCTCGACCGCGGCACTGGCGTTCGCCATCGTCCGGCAACGGCACTCAGCGATACCGTCAGCACCAAGGACCCCGTCGCGCTGGCGCTGTGGCAGGAGAGCCGTGCCCGCACGCTGGCCTCGCTGACCCGCATCCGCGCCGGCCTGCCGTCGCCGCGTCTTGCCATCCACGATCCCTGGGCGGTGCGTGGGCTTGTCATCATCATGGCGGTGGCGGCCTGGGTCGCTGCCGGCGACGAGCGTAATTTGCGCGTCGCATCCGCCTTCGACTGGAACGGCGTGCTGGCCCCGACCAACATCCGCGTCGATGCCTGGGTGACGCCGCCGGTCTATACCGCCAGGCCGCCGATCATCCTGTCCTCCTCCAGCAAGGAAAACGCGATCCCCGCCAGTGGCCCACTGGCCGTGCCGGCCGGCAGCACCGTGATCGTGCGTTCGAGCGGTGGCACGCTCGACGTTATTGCCAGCGGCGGCGTCACCGAAGCCGCCCCGACCGAGCAGGCGCCCAAGGGCACCAATGAACGCCACTTCACCGTGTCGGGCGACGGCACGGTGCATGTGCGCGCGCCGAGTGGCCAGCCGCAATGGAAATTCTCCGCGATTCCCGACCGCCCGCCGACCATCGCGCTGGCGAAAGATCCGGAGCGTCAGCCGCGTGGCGCGCTGCAGATGTCCTACAAGCTCGAGGACGATTACGGCGTCACCGAAGCGCGCGCACAGTTCACCCCGCGTCGTGCCGAGGGCGACAAGGATGCGGCAACGCCGCGCCCGCTGTTCGAGGCGCCGCAGTTTGGGCTGGTGCTGCCGAATGCGCGCACCCGCAACGGCGTCGGCCAAACACTGAAAGATCTCAGCGAAGACCCCTATGCCGGCGCCGACGTTACGCTGACGCTGACGGCGAAGGACGAGGCCGGCAATACCGGCAAGAGCGAACCCTTCAACATGCGCCTGCCGGAGCGGCTGTTCACAAAGCCCTTGGCGCGGGCGCTGATCGAGCAGCGCCGCATCCTCGCGCTCGACGCCAACCAGAATGACAAGGTGTATGCCGCGCTCGACGCGCT
>DATEJC010000292.1:0-2202 GCA_035278345.1 Bradyrhizobium sp.
TGGGACGGCGGCGGTCATGACACCTACGACTTCTCGAACTACACGACCAATCTCTCGGTCAATCTGCAGCCCGGCGCCTGGTCGACGGCTTCGGCAGCCCAGCTTGCCAACCTTGGCGGCGGCCATATCGCCGCCGGCAACATCGCCAACGCGCTGCTGTACCACGACAACCCGGCTTCCCTGATCGAGGATGTGATCGGCGGAACGGGCAACGACAACATCGTCGGCAACGCCGCCGACAACCACTTCACCGGCGGCAAGGGCAACGACACAATCGATGGCGGCGCCGGCATCGACACCGCGATCTTTTCGGGCGCCCGCGACCATTTCATCTGGGCGCACAACACCGACGGCAGCTGGACCGTCACGGACATGAGCCCGGGCGGCGATGGCGTCGATACGCTCTGGAATATCGAGTTCATGCAGTTCACGGATATGACCATCGCGCTTGACGGCTCTACACCACTGCCGCCATCGCCGCCGCCTGTGGTCACCAACACGGCGCCGACGATGACGTCCACCGCACCGTTGGTGTCGCTGACGGAATGGGCGGACAAATCGGCCAATGAGGTCGCGAACACCGCGCACACCGCAACGGGGACGCTTACCTATGCGGACGCCGACACCGGTCAGGTCCATGGCGCCACCTTCAGGGCCCAGAGCACCAACTATCTCGGCACCTTCTCGCTGAACACCGGCAGTATCGATAGCAACCATTCGGTGGGCTGGTCGTTCGCCGTGGCCGACAGCGCGCTCGACTATCTCAAGGCGGGCCAGACCCTGACGCAACGATACGACGTGACCATCGACGACGGTCATGGCGGCAGCACGACGCAGACCGTGACCATCACCTTGATCGGCGCCGACGATGCCGTGACCAAGGCGGCCAAGGGCGGCGGAAGCGGCAAGGGCGGCAACGCCTTCGGCCTCGGCGCGAATCCGAGCGACGCCCAGTTGCTGAAGGAAATGCAGCATGACCAGGCCGCCGCGCCGTACCCGCAGCTCGACGCGCATGCAGGCGTGGATCTGCCCGCAGGGATGCTCATCGGCGCGTCGCACGCCTACGACAGCCTGTTCGGACATCTCTGAGTTAGCGGCACGATGCGGCCCGGCTGCTGAAATCAGGAGCTGAAGCGTCACGTGACCCGAGGGCTTTGCCATGAGTGAGTGGATCGCGATTGCGCAGTGGGAGAAGTGCCGGGAGCTGTCGCGGCCCGGCATCATCTTCGAGATCGGCAACGCGGAGGGCAAGAGCCTGTTCACGCCGTGCGTGATGCCGCTGCCATCAGCCCCCTTCGGCTGGAAGTCGCCGCCGCTGCGCTTTCGCGCCGTGCCCGAGCCCGCGCCGGAGCGCTCCGCGCCGATCCCGCCGCCGAAGCGATAGGGTTCGCTGCTTTTCGTCACCCGCCACCGGGTGGCGCAAATGCGCGCCTCATAATCGGTGTCGCCCCGGCGAAGGCCGGGGCCCATAACCACAGGGTCGAGTTGTTGGAAAAGGCTGGAGCTCCAGCCTTCGCAAAACTTTGCCCTGTGGTTATGGGTCCCGGATCGCGCTCGCTGCGCTCGCTTGTCCGGGACGACAGTGAGTTTGTTGCGCGCGCAAGTTCTCTCATTCCCGCGACTCGCTTTCGCCCGGGTTTTGCATCTCGTTGTCCCTCTCTCTGACAGAGGGCGCAGGGAAAGCCGGGCGCCGACTGCGCCCGCAGCACCGTGTGCAATGGGTCGTGAAAGAACGCACACGGATTTGACAGGTACAGCCGAGACATCCCGGCTTTCCCCGCGCAATGGCTTTACGGCTTACTTCGTGCTCTCCCCGGGGAGCGGCCTTTCTTGCCACCGTTGCCGTTCCCGCACGGGCGGGACGGATAGACGCCAGGGTCGCGGCGCCAGGACCACACGACTTCGCCGTACGCTGCCGCGTTTTCGTCTGGCGGGAAGAACCCACCTGACGCAGCAAGCGTCCATCGCAACCCGCACCACGTTCCGTGACGATCGCGCGAACTTCCCTCATGGTGGCGCGGGCTGACCTGGTTATAGTCTGATTTGCAATTTCTGTAAAGCAGAATATTTTTCATCTCGGGGCTTGACACGATTCCGTAAAATCGAAGTGATTTGCCCGTCGCGCCAATTTGTCGCGTCTGGCAGACGAGTCCAGAGCCGCAACGGAGTTCGCCTTTGGATCCACAAGCAGACGGCTGGCAT
>DATEJC010000293.1:0-10553 GCA_035278345.1 Bradyrhizobium sp.
CGTGGCTAGCGCTCCCGCATCCGGCGAAGACTCGCTGATCGCGCGCTACTTCAAACCGATCGCGACCGACCCCGGCGCGTTTGCCCTCGACGACGATGCGGCGGTGCTGAAGGCGCTGGGGGCTGACATCGTCGTGACCACGGACGCCATCGTCGAGGGCGTGCATTTCCTGCCCGGCGATCCGCCCGAGACGATCGCGCGCAAGGCGCTGCGGGTGAACCTTTCCGATCTCGCGGCCAAGGGCGCCGCACCCGCAGGCTTCGTGCTGACGCTGGCCCTACGGACAGCCGAAGATGCCTGGCTCAAGCCGTTTGCCGGCGCGCTCGGCGAGGATGCCAAGTCCTATGCCTGTCCGCTGCTCGGCGGCGACACGGTGTCCACGCCGGGTCCGCTCACCATCTCGGTCACCGCCTTCGGGCGCGTGCCGGCCGACAAGATGGTTCATCGCCGCGGCGCCCAGTGCGGCGACCGCATTGTGGTGACCGGCACGATTGGCGACGCAGCGCTTGGCCTCGACATTCTCAAGGGCGGGCCGGTCGCGACCGCGCTGGCCGGCGACGAAGCGGCCCGCCAGATGCTGGTCGGCCGTTACCGGGTGCCGCAGCCGCGCAATGCGCTTGCCGCGGCTATCCGCGCACGCGCCAGTGCCGCGATGGATGTGTCCGATGGGCTTGTCGGCGACCTGACGAAGCTTTGCGCGGCATCCGGCGTGTCGGCGGCGATCCACGCGCCCGGCATCCCGCTATCGCGGCCCGCGGCAGCACTCGTTGCCAACCGCACGGTAGGGATCGATACGTTGATCACCGGCGGCGACGACTACGAAATCCTCTGCACCGTGCCTCAGGCTGAGTTCGAGGCGTTCGCGCTGGGCGCGCGCAAGGCGGGCGTAGCAGTGACCGCGATCGGCGCCGTCATCGCGGGAAGCGCGATTCCCTCGTTCCTCGACGGGCAGGGGCGGGAACTTGCGCTGAAGCGCCGCTCCTGGAGCCATTTCTAGGAAAAGCAGCAAAAGCGCGCTTTCGGGCAGCAAATACCTGCCAAAATCGCCAGTTTTGCTCCTCCGCGGCGTTGCGCCGGTGGACCCTTTTTGGCATGGTCCCCGCCGATTTGAGGCCGCCCTTTGGGCAGGGAAGGCCTCCTTTTTAGACGCAGGCCCGCGTCCGCGGCGCCAGCGTGGGGCTACATCAGAATCTGAGGCAACATCAATGACAGCATTATGGGTGATTGTGCTCTGCGGAGTGCTTTCCATCGTTTACGCCATCTGGGCCACGGCTTCCGTGCTGAAGGCCGATGCCGGCAATCCGCGCATGCAGGAGATCGCGGGCGCCGTCCGTGAGGGCGCGCAGGCCTACCTGCGCCGCCAGTACACCACGATCGGCATCGTCGGCATCGTGATCTTCGCGCTGCTGGCCTACTTCCTCGGCATGCTCGTCGCCGTCGGTTTCGCGATCGGCGCGATCCTGTCGGGTGCGGCCGGCTTCATCGGCATGAACGTCTCGGTACGCGCCAACGTCCGCACCGCGCAGGCGGCGACCACCTCGCTCGCCGGCGGCCTCGAGCTTGCCTTCAAGGCGGGCGCCATCACCGGCCTGCTGGTGGCCGGTCTCGCGCTGCTCGGCGTCACCCTCTATTTCGGTTTCCTCACCTACTCGATGAAACTCGCTCCGAACAGCCGTACCGTCGTCGACGCGCTGGTCGCGCTCGGCTTCGGCGCATCACTGATTTCGATCTTCGCCCGTCTCGGCGGCGGCATCTTCACCAAGGGTGCTGACGTTGGCGGCGACCTCGTCGGCAAGGTTGAGGCAGGCATTCCGGAAGACGATCCGCGCAACCCCGCCACCATCGCCGACAACGTCGGTGACAATGTCGGCGACTGTGCCGGCATGGCGGCCGACCTGTTCGAGACCTATGCGGTGACCGCGGTCGCCACCATGGTGCTGGCGGCGATCTTCTTCGCCAATACACCGATCCTCACCAACATGATGACGCTCCCGCTCGCTATCGGTGGCGTTTGCATCATCACCTCGATCATCGGCACCTTCTTCGTCAAGCTCGGCGCCAGCCAGTCGATCATGGGCGCGCTGTACAAGGGCCTGATCGCGACCGGCATCCTCTCGCTCGCCGGCGTTGCCGGTGCGATCTACTATCTGGTCGGCTTCGGCCCGCTCGCCGGTGTGAAGTACACGGGTCTGGCGCTGTTCGAATGCGGTATCGTCGGTCTGGTCGTCACCGGCCTGATCATCTGGATCACGGAATACTACACCGGCACCGACTATCGCCCGGTGAAGTCGATCGCCGCCTCGTCGGTGACCGGCCACGGCACCAACGTGATCCAGGGCCTCGCCATCTCGATGGAAGCGACCGCGCTGCCTGCGATCGTCATCATCGCCGGCATCCTGGTCACCTACAGCCTTGCCGGTCTGTTCGGCATCGCCATTGCTACTGCGACGATGCTCGCACTGGCCGGCATGATCGTCGCGCTCGACGCCTTTGGCCCGGTGACGGACAACGCCGGCGGCATCGCCGAAATGGCGGGCCTGCCGAAGGAAGTCCGCAAGTCCACCGATGCGCTCGATGCGGTCGGCAACACCACCAAGGCGGTCACCAAGGGTTACGCGATCGGCTCGGCCGGTCTCGGCGCGCTGGTGCTGTTCGCGGCCTACAATGAAGACCTGAAGTTCTTCATTGCCTCGAAGAACGCCTATTTCGCGGGCGTCGCTCCGGACTTCTCGCTGAACAACCCCTACGTCGTGGTCGGCCTCCTGTTCGGTGGCCTGCTGCCGTATTTGTTCGGCGCGATGGGCATGACCGCGGTCGGCCGCGCTGCCGGCTCGATCGTCGAGGAAGTGCGCCGCCAGTTCCGCGAGAAGCCGGGCATCATGCAGGGCACGGACAAGCCGGACTACGGCAAGGCCGTCGACCTCCTGACCAAGGCGGCGATCAAGGAAATGATCATCCCCTCGCTGCTGCCGGTGCTGTCGCCGATCGTCGTCTACTTCCTGATCTACTTCATTGCGGGTGGTGGCGCGGCCGGCAAGTCGGCGGCGTTCTCGGCTGTCGGCGCCATGCTGCTCGGCGTTATCGTCACGGGCCTCTTCGTCGCGATCTCGATGACGTCGGGTGGTGGCGCCTGGGACAACGCCAAGAAGTACATCGAGGACGGCCACTACGGCGGCAAGGGCTCTGATGCCCACAAGTCGGCCGTGACCGGCGATACCGTCGGCGATCCCTACAAGGATACGGCAGGCCCGGCAGTGAACCCGATGATCAAGATCACCAACATCGTGGCGCTGCTGCTGCTGGCGGTCCTCTCGCACTAAGGTCACGACGACCAAACGAAAACCCCGCGGCGCGAGCCGCGGGGTTTTTGTTTTCCGGACCGATGGAGGAGCGTCCTACTTGACGTCCATCTCCAGTCCTTCCTTCTCGATGATCCCTGCGAACTTCTTTGTCTCGGCCTCGACGAACGCGGAGAATTGCTCCGGCGTGCCCCAGTCGGTGCGGGCGCCCATGGTGGCGACGTTCTTCTTGACGTCGTCGCGCTCGAGCAACGCCTTGATCTGCTTGTTGAGCTCGTCGACGACAGGCCGCGGCGTCGCCTTCGGCAGAAAGATGCCGAACCAGGAGGAGACGTCGAAATTGGCCAGCTCCGGCGCGCCCTCGCGCATGGTCGGAAGATTGGGCGCAAGGTCGCTGCGCTCGGGCGTGGTGACGCAGAGGCCGTTGAGCTTGCCTTCCTGCACCTGCGGCAGCGACGGATAGAGATTGTCGAACAGGACCTGTATGTCGCCGGCCAGTCCCGCCTGAAGCGCGGGACCTGCGCCACGGAACGGCACATGCGTCATCTTCAGCCCCGTGAGCTGCAGGAACCAGGCGCCCGTGAGGTGAGGGCTCTGGCCGGTGCCGGAGGAGCCCCAGGTGAGCTTGTCCGGATTAGCCTTCAGGAAGGCGATCAGATCCGGGATCGATTTCAGGCCCGTCGAGGGATGCGCCGACACGATGTTCGGAATCCGGATCATGTTGGCGACCGGCTGCAGCTGGTCGGGCTTGTAGGTGAGGTTCTTGTAGATACGGAAGGCGATCGCATTGGGGCCGGGATTGCCGACCAGGATGGTGTGGCCGTCCGGCTTCGCGCGCACGACTTCCAGCGCGCCGATGGTGCCGCCGGCGCCGGAGCGGTTTTCCACGATCGCCGACTGGCCCCACACCGACTGCAGATGCGCGGCGAGAAGGCGTCCCATGACGTCGGTCGAGCCACCCGGCGCGGCCGGTACGATCAGCTTGACGGTTTCGGTCGGCCGCCAGTCTCCGGCGCCAAGGCTCGAACGCGGCACGATTGCCGCTGCGGTCAAGGCAGCGGTGCCAGACAATACGTTGCGACGGGACAGCAATCGGCTCTTCACAATATTCCTCCCTGCGGGATTGTTGCTTTGGGCGCAAAGGGTAGGGAGCGCGGACGGGCAGGGCAAGCGCGCGATTGCGCGCAGCCTCATGCGTGGATCGCGGTACGGCCGATGCCGGCGGCTAGTTGAAGCTGAGCAGCTTGAACAGCGGGGTCAGGTAGCTGAGTTCCTGGCCCGACGTCGGCGTGGTGCGGCTGACGAAGTCGAAGATGCGCCCGTCCTGCAGGCCGTAATTGGCGAGCCGGCGGACCTGCCGCTTCTTGTCAAAGTAGATCGCGATCACCCGCTGGTCGACGACCTGCTGATTCATGAACGCGACCTTTCGCTCGCTCCGCTGCGAGATGTAATAGAAAACCTCGCCGTCGAGCGTAGCGACGGTAGAGGGCGTTCCCATCACGATCAGCACCTGGTCCTGGCTGGCGCCGATCGGGATCTGCTCCAGCGCGCCCGGTGGCAGGATATAGCCCTTCTGGAATTGCTCGCCGGTGCAGCCTGCGAGCAGGGTAGCTACCAGCGCAGCGGCAGCCATCGCGCGCCAGCGCGCCTTGCCGCGCGTCTTGAGCGCGCGAGGGCCTTTCTGGGCAAATGCAGTCATTCTCGGAACAGTCCCGTCCCCTTGCCTCCAGCGAGGCGTTGACGTACCGGGCTAGCTTGCGGATTGCAACAGACGCGGACCTGATCCCGCGTGCGGAACCCACAATGCTCTGGCCGTTCAATCACTTCAGGAAACCCCGGCTCGCCCCCTCGGGCACCATCGAGGCCATCTATGGCATGATCGTGACGCAAGCGCGAGAACCCTTGTTTTACCGGGACTTGGGCGTGCCGGATACGGTTAATGGCCGATTCGACCTCGTGTTGCTTCATCTGTGGCTGGTGCTGCGCCGCCTCAAATCCGTTGGGTCCGGAACGGCCCTGTCGCAGGCGCTGTTCGATCATTTCTGCACGGATATGGATGACAATCTCCGCGAGATGGGGGTTGGCGACCAGTCCGTGCCGAAACGCATGCGGGAGTTCGGCGAGGCCTTTTACGGCCGCACCGCCGCCTATGACATGGCATTGACCGAGGGCCGCGAGGCGCTCGCAGGCGCAATCTGCAAGAACGTCCTCAACGGCGAGCAGATGGAAAAGGCGAGGGAGCTTGCCGCTTACGCCGAGGCTGCGATGGCCCACCTCGCGCAGCTGGATGAGGCAACGCTACTCGGCGGTACGGGGCGGTTTCCGTTCCCTGAACAAGCGAGGTCGCAGTGATCAACCGGCAGGACAGGCCTGATCCCTGGCGCTCGCCGGTCACGGTCGCGCAGATTCCCGATCGTGGGCTGCATCGCGAGCTCGATGCGGATGAGGCGCAGCGCAAGGTGATCGCCGAGATCGGCGGCTTGCGCGAGGTGATTTCTGCGCACGCATCGTTCGACGTGACGCCGAAGAGCGGCGGACGTTTTCACGTGGCGGGCAACGTGCGCGCGCGGGTTGGCCAGACCTGCGTGGTGACGCTCGACCCGATCGAGACCGATATCGACGAGCCGATCGATTTGATGTTCGCGCCGCCGGAGCAGATCCCAGCGCTCTCCGATCTCATGGATGAAGCCGGCGAGGGCGCTGACGACGTTGACCCGCCCGAGCCGATCGAAGGCGGCGTCATTGATCTCGGGCGGCTCGCCACCGACGCGCTGTTTCTCGGCATCGACCCCTATCCGCGCAAGCCAGACGCGGTGTTCGAACATGACGTCACGCCGCCTGATCCGGACGATCATCCCTTCGCCGCGCTGAAGGCGCTGCAAGCCAAGTCGAAGGCGAAGCGGAAGCCGAAAGGCAAGTAATTTGCGACCTGTGGCCGGTCCGGTTCGCATTTCGCTGCAGCGGACTTCCATGGCCGCTCAGATTGCGCTTATAACCGATTGATTTATCTAACCTAATCCAGGAAGGGCGAAATCCCCGCAGTAATCCGGTCTTTCTGTAAGGCGCGCGGTCAAGAGGTTGTGTCGGGGCCGGGAAACGTTATTGTCGCGGCCCGGCCGGGACGCGGCGCTTGGTCGCGCCGCATTCCGCGACGGCATCCAGTGCGCGGCCAGGCACGCCAGGACCGCAAGAGATCAGGTTTCCGGGACGTTCATGCCTCAAAAGGTTCGAATTGCGCTTGACGCCATGGGTGGCGATGTCGGCGCATCGGTCGTCATTCCCGGCGCCGCGATTTCGCTGACCCGGCATCCCGGCACAGAATTTCTCCTGTTCGGCGATCGCGCGAGGATCGATCCTGAACTCGCAAAGCATCCCGCGCTGAAGGCAGTCTCCCGCGTCATCCACACCGACGTTGCGGTGAGCATGGACGACAAGCCGAGCCAGGCGCTGCGCCGCGGCCGCAAGACCTCCTCGATGTGGCTTGCGATCGAGGCGGTGAAGAAGGGCGAGGCTGATGTCGCGGTCTCCGCCGGCAATACCGGCGCGCTGATGGCGATGGCGCGCTTCTGCTTGCGTACGCTGCCCGGTATCGACCGTCCCGCGATCGCCGCCGTGTGGCCAACGATGCGCGGCGACTCCATCGTGCTCGATCTCGGCGCCACCATCGGCGGCGATGCCCATCATTTGGCGGCGCTCGCGGTGATGGGGGCGGCGATGGCGAGCGTGCTGTTCGAAAAGGAGCGGCCGACGGTGGGCCTGCTCAATATCGGGGTCGAGGAAATCAAGGGCCACGAGGAAATCCGCGAAGCCGCCGAGCTGCTGCGCGCGCTCAACCTGCCGCAGCTCGAATATGTCGGCTTCGTCGAAGGGGACGGCATCGGCAAGGGTGCGGCCGACGTGATCGTTTCCGAGGGCTTTTCCGGCAATATCGCGCTCAAGGCCGCCGAGGGCACTGCGCGCCAGATGAGCGAGTTCCTCCGCGCGGCGCTGTCGCGGACCTGGCTCACGCGGATCGGCTATCTCTTTGCCCGAGGCGCCTTCAGGGAATTGCGCGACAAGCTCGATCCCAATAAATCCAATGGCGGGGTCTTGCTGGGCCTGAACGGCGTGGTGGTGAAGAGCCATGGCGGAATCAGCGCCGAAGGCTTTGCCTACGCGGTCGATGTTGGCTATGAGACCGTCCACTACGATCTCCTCACCAAGATCAACCGCATGCTTAATCGTGACGGCGGAGCGCTGGCCAAGGCGCAGACCGCACAGGAGGCTGTTTCGTGACTGCGATACGTTCGGTCGTGCTCGGCTGCGGCTCCTACCTGCCGCAGAAGGTGCTGACCAATGCCGAACTGGCGGCACGAATTGAAACTTCCGACGACTGGATCGTGCAGCGGACCGGCATCCGGGAGCGCCACATTGCGGCTGATGACGAGTTCACCTCGCATCTCGGCATCAATGCCGCGCGCGCAGCTTTGGCCGACGCCGGCGTCGACGCGCAATCGATCGACCTGATCGTGGTGGCGACCTCGACGCCGGACAATACGTTTCCCGCAACCGCCGTTGCGGTCCAGAACGGGCTCGGCATCCACCATGGCGCCGCGTTCGACCTGCAGGCGGTCTGCTCCGGCTTCATCTTTGCGCTCGCCACCGCCGACAATTTCCTGCGCAGCCGCGCCTACAAGCGGGCGCTGGTGATCGGTGCGGAAACCTTTTCGCGCATCCTCGACTGGGAGGACCGCACCACCTGCGTGCTGTTCGGCGATGGCGCCGGCGCTGTGGTGCTGGAGGCGCAGGAACAGCCCGGCCAGAATACCGACCGCGGCATCCTCACTACGCATCTGCGCTCCGACGGCCGGCACAAATCGAAGCTTTATGTCGATGGGGGCCCCGGCTCGACCAAGACCGTCGGCCATCTGAAGATGGAAGGCCGCGAGGTTTTCAAGCACGCGGTCGGCATGATCACCGACGTGATCATCGACGCCTTCAAGGCGACCGGAACCACGGCCGACGACCTCGACTGGTTCATCCCGCACCAGGCCAACAAGCGAATCATCGATGCTTCCGCGCACAAGCTGCATATTGCGCCGCAGAAGGTGGTCCTGACCGTGGACATGCACGGAAACACCTCGGCGGCGTCGATTCCGCTGGCCCTGTGCGTTGCGGTCAGGGACGGACGCGTCAAGAAAGGCGACCTGGTGATGCTGGAAGCCATGGGTGGTGGCTTCACTTGGGGCTCGGCGCTGGTCCGCTGGTGAGTGTGGCATAAAGAATTCAATGCAAATTATAAGCGTGTTTCCATGCTCTTGCATGATGCTCGCTGTTGACCGTGGTCTGCTAACCTCCTAATTTCAGGCAACAAATTTGTTCGCCGAGAGTGCGGGGCCAAGGCGATGACCACGGGAACGGGCAAGACAGTCACACGCGTCGATCTGTGCGAAGCGGTCTACCAGAAGGTTGGACTGTCGCGGACGGAGTCGTCGGCGTTCGTCGAACTGGTTTTGAAAGAGATCACGGATTGCCTTGAGAAAGGCGAGACCGTGAAGTTGTCTTCATTCGGTTCCTTCATGGTGCGCAAGAAGGGTCAGCGCATCGGACGCAATCCGAAGACCGGCACCGAGGTGCCGATTTCGCCGCGCCGTGTGATGGTGTTCAAGCCGTCGGCGATCTTGAAGCAGCGTATCAACGGGCACGCTGTCACCAACGGCGACGCCAAGGACGACTAGCGCTCAACATAGCGAGCGGAAAGGAGCGGGCATTTGGAAAAGGCGCCCGATGCGTTCCGTACCATCAGTGAAGTCGCTGACGAACTCGATATTCCCCAGCACGTGCTGCGTTTCTGGGAGACGCGCTTCGCGCAAATCAAGCCGATGAAGCGCAGCGGCGGCCGCCGCTACTACCGCCCTGACGATGTCGATCTGCTCAAGGGCATTCGCCGTCTGTTGTACGGCGAGGGCTACACCATCCGCGGCGTGCAGCGCATCCTCAAGGAGCACGGCGTCAAGGCGGTTCAGGGCCTTGCCGATTCTTCGGTCGCAGCCTCCTTCGGCGCGGTCGAGAAGACCCTTGAGCAGACCATGGCCGAGGACGACGTCGAGGCGTCGGACTCCTTCGGCAGCGATGACGAGGATTACGAGGGCGGCGAGGACGGTATCGATTTCCGCTTCCTCGAGCTCGACGAGGATGGCATCGCCAAGAACCTGCCCGAACCCGCGGCCGCCGCCGGGCGCGCCGCGGATCGTGCCCGCCTGGAGGGCGTGCTGCAGGATCTGGTCGCCGCCCGCCAATTGCTCGATTCGGCGCTCAAGGACGGCTGATATCAGCGTTCCACGGCGATGCGGGCCGTTCCGGCCCGATCCGCGCCTTGCGCTGGCGGGCGATGAACGCTAAGGGAGCGGCATCGGAGCGTGGCGCAGCCCGGTTAGCGCACTAGTCTGGGAGACTAGGGGTCGGAGGTTCAAATCCTCTCGCTCCGACCATTTCTCACCATCCATCGATTGCACGATTTTGCCTCGTTTCGCTTAGGGGCGCCGGCCGCAGGGGCAAGTCATCGCGCTTGCTGCCATGCGTCGGCTAATCTGGATCGCTGTTTCCGCATTCGTTAGTCTTTCCTAACCGGTCGATCGACGAACCGGGTCGACGGGATGGAAACCAGCGAGGGCCGGCCATGAAGATACGTCCGACTGGCGTGATACCGCCGATGACGACGCCGTTCACCAGCAGCGGCGAGATCGACTTCAAGCTCATCGCACCGCAAGTGGACTGGCTGATCGGCGCCGGCAGCCATGGCATGGCGGCGGGCGGCTCGACCGGCGAGGGGCACACGCTCGATCACGAGGAATACCGCGACCTGATCGCGGCGACCGTGGAGGCGGCGACGGGCCGTGCGCCCGTGATCGCCGGCATCATTGTCGACTCCACGCGCGATGCGATCCGCCGCGGCAAGCTGGTGCGCGACATGGATGTCGCCGCGCTTCAGGTGACGCCGGTGCATTACCTGTTCAAGCCGGACGAGCAGGCGATGGTCGATCACTTCCGCCGCATGGCCGATGAAACCGGCATGCCCATCATTATCTACAACGTGGTGCCCTGGTCGTATCTGTCGCCCGCGCTGCTCACGCGCATCATGACCGAAGTGCCGCTGGTGGTCGGCGTCAAGCAGAGCGCCGGCGATCTGAAGCTGTTCGCCGACCTCATGATGATGGCGCCGGACAAGCTGATCTACAGCGCGGTCGATGCGCTGATGTATCCCTCCTACACGCT
>DATEJC010000294.1:0-19709 GCA_035278345.1 Bradyrhizobium sp.
CGTCGTTCGGCGATGATCGCATGTTCATCGAGAAGTTCATCGTCGATCCGCGCCACATCGAGATTCAGGTGCTCGGCGACAAGCACGCGGTCCGCATCGCCGACGAGATCGGCTACCCCGTGATGATCAAGGCCTCCGCGGGCGGCGGCGGCAAGGGCATGCGCATCGCGCATTCCAAGGCCGAGGTCGCCGAGGGCTTCAATCTCGCCAAGGCCGAGGCCAAGGCCTCGTTCGGCGACGATCGCGTCTTCGTCGAAAAGTTCATCGTCGATCCCCGCCACATCGAGATCCAGGTGCTGGGCGACAAGCACGGCAACGTGATCTATCTCGGCGAGCGCGAATGCTCGATCCAGCGCCGCAATCAGAAGGTCATCGAGGAGGCGCCGTCGCCGCTGCTCGACGAGACCACGCGGCGCAAGATGGGTGAGCAGGCCGTCGCGCTGGCGAAAGCTGTGAATTACGATTCCGCCGGTACTGTGGAATTCGTCGCAGGCCAGGACAAGAGCTTCTACTTCCTGGAGATGAATACCCGCCTGCAGGTCGAGCATCCCGTCACCGAGCTCGTCACCGGCATCGATCTTGTCGAGCAGATGATCCGCGTCGCGGCCGGCGAGAAGCTGGCGTTGTCGCAAAAGGACATCGCGCTGACCGGCTGGGCGGTGGAATCCCGCGTCTATGCCGAAGACCCGTTCCGCAATTTCCTGCCCTCGATCGGTCGGCTGGTGAAATATCGCCCGCCGGCGGAAGCGAGCCATGACGGCATCACCGTGCGCAACGACACCGGCGTGCAGGAAGGCGGCGAGATCTCGATCCATTATGATCCGATGATCGCAAAGCTCGTCACCCACGCGCCGTCGCGGGCGGCGGCAATCGAGGCGCAGTCGAATGCGCTGGACGCCTTCTATGTCGACGGCATCCGTCACAACATCCCGTTCCTCTCGGCGCTGATGCACCATCCGCGCTGGCGCGAGGGGCGCCTTTCCACCGGCTTCATCGCGGAAGAGTTTCCAAAAGGGTTTTCGGCGCATGCGCCGGAAGGCGAGGTGGCGCGAAGGCTTGCGGCGGTCGCCGCTGCGATCGATCACGTGCTCGGCGAGCGCAAGCGGCAGATTTCCGGCCAGTTGACCGGCCGCCTCGTGCAGCGCGAGCGCCGCCGCGCGGTCTGGCTCGATCGCGAGGAGATCGGCCTCGACGTCGCGCGCGAGGGCGAGGCCATCGTGGTGCAGTTCGTCGGCACTGATGGCGCGCTGGTCAGTCCGCATCGGCTGGAATCGACCTGGAAGCCGGGCGAAGCGGTGTGGCAGGGCAACATCAACGGGTTGCCCGCCGCCGTGCAGGTGCGCTTCATTCCAAATGGCTTCCGCCTGGCGCACCGCGGCTTCGAAGTCTCGGCCTATGTCTTCACCGAAAGCGAAGCGACCGCGGCGCGGCTGATGCCGGTCGTGACCGCCGCCGACACCGGCAAGAAGCTGCTTTGCCCGATGCCGGGGCTGGTGGTCTCGATCGCCGTCAACGAGGGGCAGGAGGTCAAGGCCGGCGAGACGCTGGCCGTGGTCGAGGCCATGAAGATGCAGAACGTGCTGCGCGCCGAGCGCGACGGCACGGTGAAGAAGATCCATGCCGCGCCCGGCGCCACGCTCGCCGTCGACGCGCTGATCCTGGAGTTTGCTTAAAGTAAAGAGGTGCGCGGATGGCCTTCCGCAAACGACGCGAAGCATTGCGCGCAATCCTGAACGGAAGGGCGTGCGTCCGCCCCGGCTCGGTCTACGACGCGACCTCAATCCGCATCGCTGAGGATCTCGGCTTCGAGATCGGCATGTTCGGTGGCTCGGTCGCTTCGCTTGCCGTGCTCGGCGATCCCGATATTACCCTGATTACGCTGACCGAGCTGTGCGAGCAGATGCGGCGGATGTCGCGCGCAGCGGAATTGCCGGTTCTGGTCGACGCCGATCATGGCTATGGCAATGCGCTGAACGTGCGCCGCACCGTGCAGGAGCTGGAGACCGCGGGCGCCGCCGGCCTCACCATCGAGGACACCCTGCTGCCGCAGGCCTTTGGCCAAGCCAAGACGCAGCTGATCTCGCTGGAGGAGGGCGTCGGCAAGATGAGGGGCGCGCTCGACGGCCGCGGCGATCCTTCGCTGGTCATCATGGGCCGCACGGGTGCTGCGTCGATCACCTCGCTCGACGACACGATCGCGCGGGCAAAGGCCTATGAAGCTGTTGGCGTCGATGCCCTGTTCTTCACCGGCATCAAGGCACGCGGCGAGCTCGAAGCGATTTCCGCTGCGACCAGGTTGCCGATCGTGCTTGGCGGCGCGCCGGAAGAGATGAGCGATCCCGCCTGGCTCGCCGGCCAGCGCGTGAAGATCGCGCTGCAGGGTCATGCGCCCTTTGCCGCCGCCACAATGGCGGTCCACGAGACGCTTAAAGCATTGCGTGAAGGGACCGCACCAAAGAATCTGAAAGGGTTGGCATCCGCTGAATTGACCGCGCGGGTCACGCGCGACGCCGCGATGAAGTCGCGCACCTCCGATTTCCTTGGGCTGAAGAAATGAGCCATGCGATCCAGCAGGTGACGATCCGCGGCCGGGTGCAGGGCGTCGGCTACCGCGCATGGGTCGAGCATCAGGCGCGGCTGTCGAAGCTTGACGGCTGGGTGCGCAACCGGCGCGACGGCAGCGTCGAAGCGCTGTTTGCAGGACCGCCTACGGTCGTTGCCGAGATGGTGGCCCTCTGCCGCCACGGTCCGCCGTCGGCGCGCGTCGACAGCGTCACGCGCGAGACATCGGACGAAGAGCAGCTCAAGCTGCGCTACGAAGGCGAGCGCTTTTCCGTGTTGCCGACGATCTAGTGCGCGCGCGACCTATCGCGCGGCCGAGATCACCAACGCGCGAATGCGCCCTTCGATCGGGCCGCTGCCGAAACGCTTTCGCAGCGCTTCCTCGGCGCTGTCGGTCGCAGCCTCCAGTCCCGGCGCGCCGCGCGCCTCGATCTCGCTGCGCAGCGGCGTGCCCTGGCAGAAGGCGACCGCAGGCTCGCGCGGGGAGGGCGCGCGGCTGACGTGATCGACGACATCGATCGAGATGTCCGTCAAGCCGGCGCGGCGCAGGTCGCTGCGGATCAAATCCTTGTCGTGATAGCCATGGGGCGTCCGCGCCATGAAGCGTGGCGGGTCGTTTGGGAAAACCTGCGCCAGCGCCTGCGTGACCACGTCGGTGAACTCGCTGTCCTCGATGCGGTCCCAGACATTGAAGAACAGGCGGCCGCCGGTGGCGAGCACGCGCCGCGCTTCGGCATAGCCCTTGACGCGATCGGGAAAGAACATCGCGCCGAACTGGCAGGCGACGACATCGAAGCTGGCGTCCCCGAACGGCAACGCCAGCGCGTCGGCCTGCCGCCATTCAACGCGCGGGTCGGGCAGGGCGGCTTTCGCCTGCGCCAGCATCGGCTCGTTGAGGTCGGTGGCGGTGATGGCGACGTCGGCGGGCAATTGCGCCGACAGCTCGCGGGTGACAACGCCGGTGCCGGCCGCCGTCTCGAGCAGCCGGCGCGGACGGACTTGTGCAATCCGCGAGGCGAGATCGCGCGCGTAAGGCGCAAAGATCAGCGGCACCATCAGGCGCTCATAGATCTGCGGGATCGATCCCGTGAAGACCTTGTCTATTGAATCCACGGCTGCGCCTCCCTGCAGGTGGAGCGGCAGTGCCTCTCCGGAACGTCGATTGACCCCTCCGCAGCGATGTTATCCGCCCGTTGGGTTCTTTGCTGGTCTTATTCTAGTACTTGCCGGCGGTGGCCGCGAAATGCCGACTCGAGCGATCCGAGGCGACGAGGGTCTTTCTCACCGCGGCAGCCGGGCGATCGCCTGGCTGAGCTCGTGGATCTCGTAGGGTTTGCGCAGGATCGGGAATTCTCCGCTCGCATTGACTGCGGCGTCGCTATAGCCGGTGGCAAGCAGGATCGGCAGCGCGGGACGGATTTGCCGCAAGCGCTGGGCGAGCGCGAGCCCGTCCATCTTGCCGGGCATCACGATGTCGGAGAAGACGAGGTCGATGCCATCGTGCTCGATGGCGCGTAGCGCGGCCTCCGCATCCGCCACGCGCTGTACGGTATAGCCGAGCTGCTCGAGCAGGCTGACGCTGACGGAAGCGACGTCGGGATTGTCCTCGACCAGCAACACGGTGCCGCTGCCCGTGCTTTCGGGGGCTTCGATCTCGTTGCTTGGCTGCGCACCGGTCATGCGGGGCAGCAGGATGACGACCTCCGTGCCTTGGCCGAGTTCGCTCCTTACTTTCACCGTGCCGCCGGCCTGATGCGCAAAGCCGTGCACCTGCGACAGGCCGAGTCCCGTACCCTTGCCGACGGGCTTTGTGGTGAAGAAGGGATCGAAGATCTTGTCCAGCACATCGGGGGCGATGCCGGATCCGGTGTCCTTGACGACGACGGCGACATAATCCTGTCCGCCTGTTTCCGCCTCGCCGGCGTGATCGCGTGCGGCGACCGTGATGGTGCCGCCACCTGGCATCGCGTCGCGCGCATTGATCACGAGGTTGACGAGCGCAGTCTCGAATTCGGTGATATCGATGGTGACGGGAAGCGGCTTGTTGGGGATGTCGAAGTTGATGTTGATCGAGCTGCCGACGCCGGTGTCGAGCACTTCGCGCACCGCATGAAGGCGCTCGGCGATGTCGACGCTCTCCGGATTGACGCTCTGGCGCCGCGCAAAGGTGAGGAGCTGGCTGGTCAGCGCGGCGCCGCGCCTGGTGGCCGTCTCGATCGCTGCGAGCGCGCGCTGCGTCCTGACGTCGCTGCCCGCGCCTTTCTTCAGCGTATGGATGCTGCCGCTGATGATCATCAGGAGATTGTTGAAGTCGTGCGCGACGCCGCCGGTCAATTGGCCGAGCGCGTCGAGCTTCTGCGACTCGGCCAGTTGCTTCTGCATCTGCTCGAGCTTGAGTTGGGCTTCGCGCCGTTCGGTGACGTCGCGGGTGATCTTGGCGAAGCCGACCAGTTTGCCGTTTTCGTAGATGGGATCGATGACGACGCTGGCCCAGAAGAAGGTGCCGTCCTTGCGGACTCGCCAGCCTTCCTCCTCATACCGGCCTTGCTCGCGAGCGATCTGGAGCGCACGGCCCGGCTTGCCGTTCGCCCGGTCCGTCTCGGTGTAGAAGCGGGAGAAATGCTGGCCGACGATCTCTTCGGGCGTGTAACCCTTGATGCGCTGGCCGCCGATATTCCAGCTTGTGATCACCCCGGAGGGGTCGAGCATGTAAAGGGCGTAATCAGCTACCGCCTCGACCAGGAGGCGGAAATTGCGTTCGCTTTCAAAGAGATCGCGTTGTTTTTGCTTATCTTTACCGAACATCACAGCCCCGTCTGGGCATCTAAACGCCGTACAAGCTGTTTTCGTTCCGGGCGGCCCGGAACAATCTTGCAAAGTTTGCGTTCCGCGCGGTCAGCCGGCCACGCTGCGGAAGGTCGCTGAAAGCGTCCGCAAGGCAGCTCGCTTGACGGGATCGCTGACCTTGGAATGCAGCATGACCTTCGAGGTTCCAAGCCGCGGCAAGCCCAGCGCGGCGCCCATGTCGATCAGGCCAGCAGGTGCGATCCGTCGCGCCATGGGCGCCAGTGCAAGCCCGGCGAGTGCGGCGGCGGCAACCGCGGTGACGCCGCCGCCGACGAAGGCCTCGCTCCAGGCGATGCCGGCCTTGTCGAGCGCGCGTAGCGCGATCGCGCGCACGCCGCAGGGCGGCGCAAGTGTGGCGAGGCGGAGCCTCTCGCCGCGCCGCCAAACGAAGCGCGGCGATGCGAACCAGCCGAATTCGTCTTCGGTGAGCTTTTCGCCGCCGCGCCGGCTGCCTTCCTGGCGGACGATGACGGCGTCGAGCTTGCCGGCGTCATAGGTGTCGAGGATTTTGCGCGAGAAGCCGATCGCGACGGAAATGGCGAGTTGGGGCGCCACCGCATGAAGCCGCTCCATCAGCGGCACCAGCTCAGGCCCGGCTGCATGATCGCTGATGCCGAGCGACAATTGCTGCGCAACCGGCTGCGCCGGGGCGAGTGCGCGGTCATGCGCCTCGATCAGCGCGCGGGCAGGGGCGAGGAAGGCGGTGCCGTCGGCCGTGAGACGCACCGCGCGCGGCGAGCGCTCGACAAGGCGCTTGCGCAAGGCGCTCTCGAGCCGCTGCAGCTTCATGCTGACCGCGGCCTGCGTGGTGCCGAGCACTTCAGCGGCGCGGGTAAAGTTCTCGAGCTCGGCGACCAGCAGGAAAGCCCGCACGGTCGGGATGTCCAGCGCGATCATGGCATCATCACCAAGGCTTATCACTGATATGAGTAGAGATAAGATATCAAAATGATGAGTCCAGGTCTAGCTTCGGGGCATGCGGATGACCGCGAGACTTACCGAGGAGACCACCATGCCCCTGATTTCCGTCACCTATTCCACGCAACACGAGAAGCCGTTGCTCAAGTCGGGCATCGCCGCTGCCATCACCGAGCTCACCGCAAAGATCCTGCACAAGGATCCCAAGGTCACCGCCGTCATCGTGAAGTCCGTCGACGCGGCCGACTGGTTCGCCGGCGGAAGGTCGCTCGCCGAGCAAAAGCTCGCCAGCTACTGGATCGACATCCATGTCAGCGAGGGCACCAACACCAAGGACGAGAAGGCGGCCTATCTTGCGGCGGTGTTCGCCCGCATGGGCGAATTGCTCGGGCCGCTGCACGAGGAGACCTATCTGCATGTCGACGAGGTCAGGGGCGATGCCTACGGCTTTGGCGGCCTGACCCAGGAGCGGCGCTACATCGCCGGCAAGCTCAAGGTGCCGCCGCAGCGTGTTGCGGCGTGAGGCGTTAGCCGGCGGTCTCCGGCTGCCGAGCCTCCGCCGGTCCAAACACTTCCTCAAATGCTTGCTTCAGCGCGACGTCGACATCGGCCATCGTGACGGGATGGCCGAGATCGACCAGCGAGGTCACGCCATAGCGCGGGTCGGCCACGCCGCAGGGCACGATGGCGGAGAAGTGCGACAGGTCAGGCTCGACATTGATCGCGATGCCGTGGAACGACACCCAGCGGCGCAGGCGAACGCCGATCGCGGCGATCTTGTCCTCATAGCCTTCGCCCTTGTCGGGGCGCTTGACCCAGACACCGACGCGATCCTCGCGCCGTTCGCCGCGCACGTTGAACTGGGCGAGCGTTCGGATGATCCATTCCTCGAGCCCAGCGACATAGGCGCGCACGTCGGGGCGGCGGCGCCTGAGGTCGAGCATCACATAGGCCACGCGCTGGCCCGGGCCGTGATAGGTGAGCTGGCCGCCGCGGCCGGTTGTGAACAGGGGAAAGCGGGGGTCGAGCAGGTCCTCGTTCTTGCCGCTGGTGCCGGACGTATAGAGGGGCGGGTGCTCCAATAGCCAGACCATCTCGCCCGCCCGGCTGGCGGCGATGTCCGCGGCACGCGCTTCCATGTCGGCCACCGCTTGCGGATAGGGTACGACAGAATCGGAAATCCGCCATTCGACGGCGGGGCCGCCGGACGGGCCCGCAAACGTCGTCAAATCAAGGCTCTGGCGGTCATTAACCATTGGCTAACCATAACGTGGTCAGGTTCAAAAAGGGGCGGAATTCCACGCAATTTAGTCAGGGTTCAGCGGGCTCAAAAGTGACAACTCTCGATAAAGTCACCGTCGATCTTATGGTGGTGCTGGGTAACAGCACGATGCCCATTCATCAGGTAATGCGGCTGTCCCGAGGCGCCATCATCGAGCTCGATGCCACCGAGGCGGACGAGGTGAAAATCCTCGCCAACAACATGCCGATTGCCAGCGGCGTGGTGCTGGTCGATCGCAACCGGATTGCGGTGGAAGTCAAGCGGATGCTGCCGCGCGCGCCCGACAGCAGGTAGGCCCAAATCCGGTCCAAATCTCTGTTGATTCAAGACCATCGCGGGCCTTGTACCCCCAATCTCGATTTGTTACATCGGCGCCGTTGATTTGGCCGGGCCGCGAAGAGCGGAGGGCCGGTCTCCCAAGCGCTCGTGGCGGAACTGGTAGACGCGCTGCCTTGAGGTGGCAGTGAGTAAAATCGTGGGGGTTCGAGTCCCTCCGAGCGCACCAGGCGCCTAACCAATTGAAATATAGGATATTTCACTTCAAAGGTGCCAGGCAAGCATTCGTTGCGCCGCCGCGCGTGATTGGAAGGGCAAGCCAGTCCAAAGCCTCCTTGGCGGCGGGCATTAAGGCATGCCTAACCGGATTCTGCTCTAGATGGTCGATCCGGAGTTGACGCATGTCAGACGCAGGCGACCGGCGCCCACTGGCTTTCGTACTCGACGACGACAATGCCGTGGCAACGGTAATCAGCAAGCAACTTGCGATGCTGGGCATGGAGGCCTGGCAATTCAACGAGCCATCCAAGTTTTTCGCATCGCTGCGAGTGGCTCGGCCGAATCTCGTCGTGCTGGATCTGGGGCTCGGCAAATCGGATGCCGTAGAGGTATTGCAACAGCTGGATGGGCTCAAATTTCGCGGAAGAATCCTTCTCGTCAGCGGTCGCGATCAACGTACCCTAAATGAAATCGAGAAAGTCGGGCGCTCCCGCGGGCTGCAAATGCTGCCTTCTCTTCAGAAGCCCTTCCGAGCCATCGATCTAAAGCAAAGGTGCGAGCAGGAACAGGAGCCGGTGCCGGCTTCGTCAAAGCCTTCGCCGTTGCGTACGAAGCCATCGATTGACCTTGCGGAAGCGATTCGCGAAGGATGGCTCGATGTATGGTATCAGGCCAAAATCAATCTCAAATCGCTGACAGTAGGTGGCGCGGAGGCGCTAATTCGGGCCAATCATCCCACGCACGGGGTGCTCACGCCCATAGATTTATTGCCGCCACCCGGGGACCCGCTTTATCGGCCTCTGTCGTCATTCGTTCTTCGCCGAGCCATGGAAGACTGGCGGCAATTCGCCCAGCAAGGATATCCGCTCAAGGTGGCCATCAACGTTCCGGCATCCGCACTCGGCGCACCTGGCTTTGTCGAGGAAGTTCGCAAGGCGATCCCTCATGACCAAAGCTTTCCCGGCCTGTTGATAGAATTGACCGAGGATGAAGTTGTCGCAAATCCTCGTGTGATAGGCGAAGTCATGGCCCGATTGAGGATTTACAATACAACGATTTCAATCGACGATTTTGGAACGGCCCACGCCTCCTTGTCGCGCGTGAAGGATCTGCCCTTTAGCGAGATCAAGCTCGATCGCAGTTTTGTCGCGGGGTGCGCGTCCGATCCCGTAAAATATGGTCTTTGCCAAACAGTCGCGGATCTGGCCCGTCGCATCGAAGCTTCGACATGCGCCGAGGGTATTGAGACGATTGATGATCTGAAATGCCTCGTAAACCTTGGCTTTGACACGGGACAAGGATACCTGTTCGCGAAGCCGATGCCGAAGCCAGAATTCTGCAAATCCCTTCTTGCCCAAAAGTTCGAGCCGTTGCCTTCATCCCGGTCAAGTCTGGCAAGTGTATAAGCTGAGTTGAGACCGTTCGAGGTGGCCGGACAACGCCATGTAGGGCCTGCTCGCACGGCCGCCTCCGAATTGGCGGCCACTTCCGATTTTGGCGCCGGACTTCATTAGCGACATTTGTAGTCCCTCGGCGTGCCCTTTGCCGGCCCGGACGCTTTCGCCGCGTCGGCGACGGGCAGGTCGACTTCTTGAACCTTCGATCGCTTGCGGCTGGGCTGTGATCGAATGGGAGTACTGCCTGACGAATTCGGATGACGGGGAACCGGAAGGGGCGCAATTCATCGACGCGCACATCATTCGCGCTGCAGAGCGATCGCTCGTCGCTCGTGCAAATTATTTACCCGCATGGGATACCGTCTGTTGTCTTCCGGAGCCCTCGCATGAAATTCCTCGGCTACGCCTATCGCTTCGTTTCGAACTTCGTGTTCCTGGCGCTCGTCTATTACAGCCTGAACCTGATCGAGAAGTATCCGCAGCGGGCGATGCTGGCGGTACTGATGCTGATATATGCCGGGATGCATTCGGCTTCGGCGCTGCGCTCGTTCTACTTCTTCCAGCGCATCGAGCGGCTGGAGGCCGAGGCGAGGCGCCTTTCGGCCGCCGCCGCAGACGGGCCGAGCGCGGCGGCTTCTCGCAGGCAGGTTGTCGCCGATGTTGCCGAACTGCGCCATGCCGGCGAGATGAAGGCCTATATCGACTTGCTGTTCCTGGCGCTGGTGATCCTGCTGTGCATCGCCAAGATCGTCACCAACTGAGGGTGATGTTTCGCCTCGGCAGTGCGGAGGGGCCAGTGCTCGTCTAGAGGCTGGCCTGCGCGTTGTGCCGGATGATTCGGCGCACGTTCTTCTTGTCCGGCACTACACGTTTGGACGCAGCGCGGCCGGTCTGGGCGACCCCCTTCGCTCGCGGGGTTGCCGCGACGCGCCTGCTTCGCGCGCCAACCACCGTTGCGCGCTTGCCTGGGCGAACTGTGACGGGTGCGGCCTTCTCTTCGGTTGCGGCCCCGACGCGCCGCTCGGCCTGGCGCATTGCATCCACGCCCACCATGGCCACGCGCAGGCCTTCCTCGACCTCGAAAACCGAAGCCGCCGGTGTGGGCAGGGCGCTCGCCACGTCATTCGTGGCGACCTGCACCGGCCGCGGCCACGGCGCCTGCCGTGGCAATGGAACGCCCCGGCCGCGCGCCTGGGGCCGCTCAAGGACCTTGATGTCGTTCCAGTAGGAATCGGTGAGCAACGGCGCAGGCAGGGCCTCACGCTGCGCGAACACGAAGCTCGGGATTTTCGGCCAGCGCGACGTCGCCACCAGCTCGGAGACCGGATTCAGCCGCCATTGCTGCGGATCGGTCGGCGTCGCCGGATTCTCCGGCGTCGCGGGCACCACATGGACGATGCGATAGCCGCGCGCCTTCAGATCCTGCAGGATCTTCGGCAGCGCCGCCACGGTGCGCGGCTGGATGTCGTGCAGCAGCAGGATGCCCTTGCCGTTGGCGGCAAGGCGCTGCATGGCGAGATCGTGCACCCGCTGCGAGGAAACATGCCGCCAGTCGTCGGCGGGGAAATCCGCGCTCCAGACCTGCAGGCCTTTCTCGCGCGCATACTCCTCGATGCCGTCATTGCGGGCGAGGCCGGGAATGCGGAAGAACGGCGACATCGCAGCGCTCTGGTCGCCGAGCGCCGCCGTCACCGCGGCGATGCCGCCGTCGATCTCCGCCCTGGCGCGATCGAGCGGCAGACGGTGCATGCCGCCGGGATGACTGAGGGTGTGGGTCGCGACGGTATGCCCGGCGGCGAGCACCTTGCGCACGCCTTCCGGATTGGCCTGGGCCTGACGCCCCACCAGGAAGAAGGTCGCCTTCACGCATTGCGCGGCGAGGATTTCGAGAATCTGGTTGCTGTATTTCGGCAGCGGGCCGTCATCGAAGGTCAGCACCACTTCGCCGTCGTTGAGCGGCAGCGTCTCGCGATACTGCATGGAGCCGATCAGCGGATGCTCCTTGGGATCGACGACGAGGGTGCGGGAGGTCCCGAGCGCGTCTGGACGGGGACAATCGGCCGCAGCGGCAGGCAGCGCAGCCGACGTCCAAAATCCCAACATCAACGCGACGAAATGCGTTACGCGGACGCAGATCCCAACATTACCGGCCATTGAACACCGCCCGCATTCCAATCCAGTCAAAATCAATTACAGGCGGCCTGATGAATGCCGCATTAATTATTGGAGTTATTCACGTATTTGCGTTCACCTGACGTCCGCGGCAGTCTTCGCCGGCGTGGCGTGTACCACATGCACTACCCGGTAGCGATTGTCACGCAGATAGCGCAGGAAAGCAGGCAGCATCGCCGCCGTCTGCGCCCTCGGATCGTGCAGCAGGATGATGCCTTTGCCTGCGGCCTTGAGGCGCTCGGTGAGCATCTTCAGCTGGGCTTCAGGGGTCATCGGGTTCCAATCGCTGGCCCAGAGGTCCGCACCGAACACGACGATGCCGCGCTTTTCCAGATCGTCGAGCGTCCGCTGTGTCATCTCGAAATAGGGATAGCGGAAGAATGGCGTCGACGGGGTGGCCGTCGCGACGCCGTGCAGCGCCATCTCGACGGCGGCAATGCCCTTGTCGATCTCGCCTGTGGCCTTCTCCGGCTTCATATATTTGAGATTGGGATGCGTCCAGCTGTGGTGGCCGATGCTATGGCCCGCAGCCGCTATCTTCCGCACCCAGTCCGGATGAGCCGAGGCTGACTTGCCGATCAGGAAGAAGGTTGCGCGCACGCACTGTTCGGCGAGCGCGGCCAGAATCCTGGCATCGGTCGCGGGAAAGGGCCCGTCGTCGAAAGTCAGCACGACCTCGCGGTCCTGCAGTGGCAGCGTCTGGCGAAAGCTTTTCAGCCCCACCCGGGGATGGGTCGTGGCATCGACGGTGATGACGCGCGAGGTGCCGAGCGCATCCTGCCGCGGGCAATCGGCGGCCTGCGCCGGAAGCGCGAGCGCGGCCGCAACAGCGAGCGCTGCGGCGAAATTCAGGGGCAATCGGCGATGGTCCATAATTCTCATTGCGTCAGGTGTTGCCCATTGGGTAATGCCTGCAGTCGTAACTCTGACGAGTTGAGCATTCCTGTCAAACCGGCGAGGGCGCGGCATGGCCGACGATACCGACGTTGCGCACCCCGATGAGGCCTCGCTGCTCGACCGCCATCCGATGCGGGATGATGAGGGGCAGATCAGGCCGGAGTTTGTCGAGGAGGTGGCGCGTGCCATCCGTGCCGACGATGCCGCTTTTCTGCGCGGCATTGTCGGGGAACTGCACAAGGCCGATCTCGGCGACCTCGTGGCCGCGCTCGAGCCTGACGACCGCGTCAAGCTGGTCGAGCTCACCGGCTCGGACTTCGATTTCTCGGCGCTGAACGAAGTCGACGAGGGCGTCCGCGAGGAAATCCTCGAAGAGCTCGAGCCGGAGGAGGTCGCCGAAGGCGTCCGCGAGCTCGAATCCGACGATGCCGTCGAAATCCTGGAATCGCTCGACGAGGACGAGCGCGAGGAGGTCCTCGAAAAACTGCCGCCGTCCGAACGCGACGTCATCGAGCGCTCCTTCGAATACCCGGAAAATTCCGCCGGCCGGCGCATGCAGACCGAGTTCATCGCAGTGCCGCCGGATTGGACCGTGGGGCAGGCGATCGACTACATGCGCGAGACGTCCGATCTGCCCGACAGATTCTATGAAATCTACGCCGTCGATGCCGACAAGCACTGGCAAGGCGCCGTTGCGCTCGACGTGCTGCTGCGCTCGCGCCGGCTGGTGCCGCTCAAGGAGCTGGTGGACGAAGACCGCCGCCGCGTCTCCGTGCTGGAGGACCAGGAGGAAGTCGCGCGGATGTTCGGCAAGTACAACCTCGTCGCAGCGCCCGTGGTCGACACCGAGAACCGGCTGGTCGGCGTCATCACCATCGACGACGTCGTCGACGTCATCGAGGAAGAGGCCGATGAGGACCTCAAGGCGCTCGGCGGCGTCACCAGCGACGAAGAACTCTCAGACAGCGTATGGACCATTGCGCGCGGCCGCTTCAACTGGCTGCTGGTCAACCTCGCCACCGCTTTCCTCGCTTCCTCCGTGCTCGGCCTGTTCGAGGGGCAACTGGAGAAGATGGTGGCGCTCGCCGTGTTGGCGCCGATCGTGGCGAGCCAGGGCGGCAATGCCGCCACGCAAACCATGACAGTGGCGGTGCGCGCGCTCGCGACCCGCGAGCTTGGCGCCTCCAACGCCTGGCGCGTGGTCCTGCGCGAGGCAATGGTCGGTCTCGTCAACGGGCTCGCCTTCGCCGTCATCACCGGTGTCGCGGCAGTTGCCTGGTTCAAGATCCCCGGCCTCGGGTTCGTGATCGGCCTTGCCATCATCTGCAACCTCGTCGCCGGCGCGCTCGGCGGCATTCTGATCCCGATGCTGCTGGAGCGGGTGAAGGCGGACCCGGCAGTCGCTTCCGGCACCTTTGTCACGACGGTCACAGACGTGGTCGGCTTCTTCGCCTTCCTCGGCATCGCGACCGTCTGGTTCGGGCTGAAATAGTCGTTTCGAAACAAGCCCCGGTATCGTTAATCGAGTCTTAACGGGCTTGGCTGATGATTCCGCCCGTTTGAATGCGCATGATCTTGTCGCCAAACCGCACGCGCGTTGGCGGATCACGCGCGCGAGGAACGGCTCATGAAACGATTTCGGCTGAAAGCGGATGGGCGGATCGTCGAGTTGCGCGACGGCAGGGAATTCCCGCTTGCGCCCGAGATCGAAACCGCTCCGCCGCCCGGCGTGCGTGACCTGCGCCGCCGCGCGCGATTGACCCAGATCGAATTCGCCGCGCGGCTCGGCGTGCCGGTCGAGACCATCCGCAACTGGGAGCAGGGCAAGCGCGCCCCGCGCGGACCTGCGCGCGCATTGCTGGCCGTGATCGCGCATTCACCGGAAACCGTGTTCGCGGCGCTCTCGAGGGAACCCGCCTAGGACGCGAACTTGGGAAAGCGGGCACTAGCCTAGCAAGGAACCCCGGCGCACGACATAATGGGCTGTAACTTCGCGAGCCCTGCGATGCAATTCGTCGAAGCAAAAGACGCAAAGATTCCCGCGATCGGGCTTGGCACCTGGGAGCTGCGCGGGCGGACCTGTGCGCGGCTGGTCGAGCAGGCGCTGCGCCTCGGCTACCGCCATATCGACACCGCGCAGGCCTATGAGAACGAGCGCGAGGTCGGCGATGCCTTGCGCGCGTCCGGCGTGCCGCGGGGCGAGGTGTTCGTCACGACAAAAGTCTGGACCAGCCACTTTGCGCCGCATGACCTCGAACGCTCCACAAAGGAGAGCCTGAACAAGCTGCGCCTCACCGAGGTCGACCTGCTGCTGTTGCATTGGCCGAATCCGCGCGTGCCGCTGGCGGAGACGCTGGATGGGCTCGCCCATGTGCGCAAGCTCGGCATGGCGAAGCACATCGGCGTCTCGAACTTCACCGTCGCGCTGATGGACGAGGCGATCGAGAAATGCCCGGCGCCGCTGGTCTGCAATCAGGTCGAATACCATCCTTATCTGGACCAGACCAGGGTGCGCGAGGCCTGCGCACGGCACGACATGGCAATGGTGGCTTATAGTCCGATCGCCAAGGGGCGGGTACGCAAGGACGAAGTGCTGGAGCGGATCGGCCGTACCTACGGCAAGAGCGCCGCCCAGGTCTGCCTGCGCTGGCTGGTGCAGCAGAAGGTCTCGGCGATTCCGCGGACCTCGCGGCTGGAGCGGCTGTCGGAGAATATCGAGGTCTTTGACTTCGAGCTCTCGGTGAGCGAAATGACCGAAATAGCAGCGCTGGGAAGCCGCGAGGGAAGGTTGACCGATTTCGGCTTCTCGCCGAAATGGGATTGAGACTGCTTCGCGCCAGGCTATGCTGGCGGTGGGGGCGGCGTGCAAGCACTTGCAAGAACAGGGTGGAACAGGACCAGGCCATACGTACGGGCACCGCAGCCTCGGTGATCGCGCATTTGTCGCTGCTGGCCCTGTTGGTGCTACTGTCCGACGTGAGCCCGCTCGGCTCGGCGCCGGAGCAGATCGCGGTCAACATCGTCACGCCGGAAGAAGCCGAACCGGAAAAACCCAAGGCCGAAACCAACGCCGAGATCAAGGCGGAGCAACCGGTGGAACCTTCGCAAATCACCGCGCCGGATCCACCGGTGCTGCCGCAGCAGTCCGCGCCTGAATCGAAGCCCTCGGCGCCAGCCGCGAAACAAGCAAGCGTTTTGCCGCAGCAACCGGTCCCGTCCCAGGCGGTGCCGGAACGGCGTGCCGCAGCGGCACTCACGCCGCCGCCCGCGTCGCCGCCGCCTCCTGCATACCGGCCGACCGAGCCGGATATCTCGGTGAAGTATAACGTCGTGCTCGGGCTGCCCGCAGAACTTCCGCCGTTGGCGGCCAAGCCCGGCAAATCGGAAGATGGCTTTGACACGACGACTGCCGCCGCCGACATCTCCTCCAGCGTCATCGCGGAGTTCAGGCGGCATCTGAAGACCTGCTCGAAGCTGCCTGCCTCGATACAGCCTTCCGACCACATCATGGTCAAGCTGCGGGTCTACATGACCCAGGACGGACGTCTCGCCGCCGACCCCGTGATAGGCGGCGGCAGCGCCAACGCCAAGGCAATCGATCTGCTGCAGGGCGCGATCGCCGGGCTGAAGCAATGCCAGCCCTACAAGATGCTGCCGGCCGATCGCTACGGCGAGTGGAAGGTGCTCGATCTCGATTTCACGCCGAAGGATTTTTCGGGATAGCGTCCATCGCCTTCCACGCTTTCGATGCGAACTGCCGGCGCCATGTCACGATCACGACCGCAGCCGTCGTGACGAACAGCACCCAGGGGCTTACGAACCAGCCGAGATAGCCGAGCGCGAAGAAGAAGGCGCGCTGGCCGCGATTGAAGTGCGCACCGGCCGATTCGAACAGCCTTGTGGTGCGCATGACATGGGCTTGCGCCTCCGGAGTGTCGCGCTCGCCTGCCGGCGGCATCGCGCCGAACAGGATCGCGACATAGTTGAACAGCCGATACGACCAGGCGAACTTGAAGAAGGCGTAGATGAAGATCAGGATCAGCCCGACGCATTTGATTTCCCACAGCGCGGGCGAGGGCGCGATGTCGATCGGCAGCGCGCCGAGCACGGCGAGTGCATCGCTGGTGGCGCGCAGCAACGCCAGCGCGCCACCGATGGCGAGCAGGCTGGTAGAAGCAAAGAACGCAGTGCCGTTCTGCAGCGACGCCATGATCTGCATGTCCACCATTCGCGCCTCGCGGTCGAGCATGCGGCGCACCCAGGTTTCCCGGAATGTATTCATGCGCGCCGACAGGCCGTTCCTGCCGTAGGCCGTGTGCTCGAGCGTGACGGAGTAGACCAGCCATTCGATGGCGAAGAAGCCGACCGCGATGATGTCGACCAGGTAGGCGCGCATGTTGCATCCTTGTCCCGAGGCGCGGCCACAGCGATGCGGCCGCGCGTGGCGACAGGTTGAACGCGTCTTGCCGCCTGTGGCAAGATGACGGCCTGAAAAAGGATTCTCCCCTCATGGCTGGACTGAAGCTCGTCATCGGCAACAAGAACTATTCGTCATGGTCGATGCGGCCGTGGCTGGCGCTGCGCGCCAACGACATTCCGTTCGAGGAGACGTTCATCCCGCTCTATACGGGCGCGGCGGACAAGCAGCGCATCCTCGACGTCTCGCCGGCCGGCAAGGTGCCGATCCTGGTCGACGGCGACGTCACGGTGTGGGATTCACTCGCCATCATCGAGTACCTCGCCGAGAAGTTTCCGGAGAAAAAGCTCTGGCCCGACGATCGCGCCGCGCGCGCCAGGGCGCGTGCGATCTCGGCCGAGATGCATTCGGGGTTTGCGGCCTTGCGCAACGAATGCGGCATGAACCTGCACCGGCCGGTCGGCCCTGTTCCGCTGTCGGAGGAGGCGCGCGGCAACATTGCGCGCGTCCAGGAGATATGGACTGAATGCCTTACGCGCCATGGCGGCCCGTTCCTGTTCGGTAGCTTCGGCGGCGCAGACGCCATGTATGGGCCTGTCGTGCATCGCTTTCGCACCTACGCCATCGAGGTTACGCCGGTCGTGCGCAGCTACATGGAGGCGATGCAGGCGCTGCCGGCCTTCCGGCAATGGACGCGCGACGGCCTCGCCGAGACGATCGTGATCGAGAAGTTCGAGACGGTGTGATGCCGGCCAGCCGGACGGGCACAGTCCCAAACGCACCGAATCCAGCAACTTTTAGTTGAGATTGATTGTTGGACTTGACTACAGGGCGCTAACAAGGGCTGAACCTGAACCCCGCGCTTAGCTCCGGGCCTGGAAAAGGTGTTTCGGAGGCCTCCGATCGGGCGGGTAGAGCACTGAAAAATCTGCGAAATCTGGGCATTGCCATGTCCCGATGACACTGGCCAATGGCAGGGCGGCTGTGCTAGGTTGCCGCAGGGTTCTCAACCGACCGTCGCCACGGGGACCGTGGGCGGCAGGCCGGAAAATCGCGCGTATGGAGAGGGCGTTGAAGCACAAGTTCTCTGTTGGATCGACCGTCTATTTCACTGCAAGCAATGTGTCGCGTCCGGCCGCCACCGGCACTTACGAGGTGATCCGTCTGTTGCCGACCGAAGGTGACGATTGCCAGTATCGCATCAAGAGTTCGAGCGAAGCCTTCGAGCGGGTTGCCAAGGAAAGCCAGCTCGCACTTACCTGAGGCGGTTGCGTCCCGAGGGTCTGACGTCGCCGGTTTCAGATTCCTGCCGTCGACAATGACAGGGTTCGCGGTAACATTCTGCGCAAGCCATGGCGCACGAGTTGCACTCGGTGCGTTAGGATGCGTTCAACGCCGCGCTTGAGGGACCTCGCGCATGAACTGGGATTGGGCATCATCGCTGGATCAAATCTGGCGCTCGGCAACGTTTCCGATGTGGGTGACGCTGGCTGCCGCCGGATTCTTCGCGCTTGTTCTGCTGGTCACGCTGATACGCGCTGAAAAATCCGTCGCCAACGGCGCGCTTACCGTGATCACGCTGCTCGCAGTCGCAGTAGCCGTCGCGGCGACCATTCGCGGTTTCGGTTGGCCCGGCGCGCAACCGTCCAGCCCGGGGGAGACGCCGCCGCCTGCCATCGCCGCGTCGCCGGCGCTCTCCTGTATCGACGATCTCGCCGGCGAGACGGTGCTGACGGCCTGCGAGAAGACGCTGTTCGGCTCGGCTGAATCCGCGGCCGCCGCGATCTCCTATGCCGCCTCGCAGATCACCCGCCTGACGTCGCTCGGCGACGTCGCCACCGTCAACCGCAATCTCACGCCGGAAGTGGAGACGCTGCGCCGCTCGATCGAGCGCGACCGCTACGGGCTGATGGCCTACGTGCTGGTTGCACGCGACCACTGCACACCGCAGGCCTGCGCGGCGTTCCGTTCGCTCGGCAACAGCCGGCAAATCATGACCAACATGGACGACCGCGTCTATGAGAGCCTCGTGATGCGTTATTCGGCGTCCTGGGGTGCGCCGGCGCTCCCGGCGGTGCCATCGGGCGCGCTGGCGGCGCTGCCGCCTACTGCTGGCGTCAGCGTGCCGACCGGCAAGCCGACCACGATGATCGATTTTCCTTCGGCATCCTCGACGCCGCCGGTCAACATCATGACGCCGGAACCGGGCGCTCCGGGATCGGCTGCGCCGCCGCCGCGGGCGGCCGCACCGGCTGCAGCAACGCCATCGCCGGCACCGCGTCCGGCTGCGGCATCCGCAGCACCGCCGGCTGCGAAGAAGCAGGCGCCGCCGAAATCAGCGCGCGCGCCGACACAACTCGCTCCACCGCCGGGCTCGACGCCGCCGAGTTCTCCACCGCCGGCACCGGCCCCCGCGGCCGACAACGATTGATGCGGCGGCCATTGCTCGCTAACTAGCGGACATGCCACTTCATCTTATCAAGCTTGCTGTCGGCTGCGACTCCGTGCGGGAACTCAAGGAATGGGTTGCCGAGCGGATGGCGACGGCGAAAAAGAAAGGCCTGCCGCAGCGCCATATCCACATCACGCGGATGACGCCGAAACGCGAGGAGGAGATCCTTGCCGGCGGCTCGCTCTACTGGGTGATCCGCGGCGAGATCGCGGCGCGCGAGAAAATCATCGCGATCGAGCCGTTCCGCGACAAGGACGGCATCGGCCGCTG
>DATEJC010000295.1:0-2844 GCA_035278345.1 Bradyrhizobium sp.
CGCCATCGGAAAGATCCCGCAGGCATAGGCGCGCAGCAGCACGTCGGGGGTGATTTCGGAGGAGGCGGAGTCGCGCGATGTCATGGCAGCTGCAGGATAGCAGGGCGGTTGCCGCCTATGCTAGGTTCCACCAAAGGGCAGCGCACAAGCCAGCGAGCGTGGTGCAAGCCCGGTGGGGACGAAACAAGGGTAATCCGTGAAGATCAGCTGGAAGACGCTTGCGCCGCTGGCCGTGTGGCTGGTCCTCTATTTGATTCCGGTTCCGGCCGGGCTGCAGCCCAATCAGTGGCATTACTTCGCCATCTTCGCGGCCGTCATCGCCGGACTGATCCTGGAATCGATGCCGGTCGGCGCCATCGGCCTGATCGGGCTCACGATCGCCGCCATATCAGGCTATGTCGAGCATGAGCCCAACAAGCAATTGCGCTGGATGCTCGGCGGCTTCTCCGAAAGCACGGTGTGGCTGATCGTCGGCGCCTTCGTCTTCTCCATCGGCTATCGCAAGAGCGGGCTTGGCCGCAGGCTGGCGCTGCTTTTGGTGCGTGGCCTCGGGCGGCGCACGCTGGGCCTTGGCTATGCGGTGGCGCTCGCCGACGTCGTGCTGGCGCCGGCAACGCCGTCCAACACCGCACGCTCGGGCGGCACGATCTATCCGATCGTCAACAACATCCCGCGCATCTACGGCTCCGAGCCCGGGCCGACCGCAGGCAAGATCGGCACCTATGTGATGTGGACGGCGTTTGCGACCACGGCGGTGACGAGCTCGCTGTTTCTGACGGCGCTTGCGCCGAATGGCGCGGCGCTCAGCATCGCCAAGAAGATCGTCAATATCGAGGTCAGCTGGTCGCAATGGTTCATCGGCTTCGCGCCGCTCGGCATTCCCTTGCTGATACTGGTGCCGCTGCTCGGCTATTTCATCTGCCGGCCGGAGATCAAGGATAGCCCCGAGATCGTCGAATGGAGCAAGGGCGAGCTCGCGGCGATGGGACCGGTATCGCGCCATGAATGGATCATGGCTGTTCTCGTCGTGCTCGCGATGTTCTTCTGGATCTGCGGCTCCAATCCCAACATCAGCGTGCCATTGCTGGGCAGCAATTTCATCAACACCACCATGGTGGTGTTCGTGGTCATCTCACTGATGCTGCTCACGGGCGTGATCGACTTCGCCGATATCGTCGCGGAAAAGGCGGCGTGGGAGGTGTTCTTCTACTTCACCTCGCTGCTGACGCTGTCGGCGGGCCTCAACGAGATCGGCTTCATCAAATGGGTGGCGGAAGGCTACGCCAAGCCGCTCTCCGGCCTGTCGCCGACGATGGGCCTTGTCCTGCTGGTCACCTTCTTCTTCTGGGTGCACTATTTCTTCTCCAGCATCACCTCGCATACGGCGGCGATCCTGCCGGTGGTGCTGGCGGTCGGCAGCAGCATTCCCGGCATGCCGATGGATGTGCTGACGCTGCTCTGCATCTATTCGCTGGGCCTGATGGGCGTGATCTCGCCCTACGCCACGGGGCCCGCGCCGATGTATTACGGCTCCGGCTATATCGGGAAGGGCGACTTCTGGAAGTTCGGCCTGATCTTCGGCGTGATCTTCTTTGCAGGGCTCTTGATCATCGTGCTGCCCTGGCTCGAGGTGATCGGCACCAAACCCTAGCTGATGGCTCGCCATGCATCTGCTGATCCGCGCGCCAGAGATCGAGGAGCTACCAGCGCTGTCGGAGCTTTGCATGCGATCGAAGGCGGTGTGGGGCTACGATGCGGCGTTCATGGAAACCTGCAGGGGCGAGCTGTCGTTAACTCCGGCGGATCTCCTTTCCTCCCGGATCGCGGTTGCCGCGCAGGGCGCAACCATCCTCGGTGTGGCCCAGGTAAGGATGATCGGGAGCGACGCCGATCTGCAGAAATTGTTCGTGGAGCCGGCCGCATTGCGCGGCGGCGTCGGCCGGGCGCTGTTCGCCTGGGCGCTGGATGCCGCCCGAGACATGGGTGCCGCGCGAATGATCATCGAGGCCGATCCGGATGCCGCCCCATTCTATCGCCGCCTCGGCGCGCGCGACTCGGGCCTCGCGCCGTCAGGCTCAATTGCCGGGCGCATGTTGCCGCAGCTGGTGCTTGAGCTGTAGGTCTGCACTGCCCTCGGGAAATCCGTCGTTGACGGTCCACGCGACCATGTCCGCTAGGCCAGAAGCGGAAGTGCCGGCTTAATACGGTGGAAGTTTGTTAACGGTAAACCCGTCCAGACCACGATCATCCCAGCACTTTTCGACTAGGATGCGCCATGAGACGATTTTTGCTCTTTGGATTGCTCGGCCCCGCCGCCACCTACTTTTGCATTGATTTGGTGACGAGAACGGCCGCCAGGTGGTGGTGGCCTCAGCCCTCGATCTATGTGGTCACCCTTGCACCCTTTCTGCTCACCGCATTCATAGATCGCGCTTTGAAACATGCGCGGTTTTGGGAGCGGCTCATCGTAGCGGGTATCACTGCCTTCCTCGCATCAGGTCTGGCGTGCGCTTTCGTCTATCGAGAACTTGGTGCTTCGATGTTCGGGTTTTACGCGGCGCTCCCTGCTGTTGCGTGCTCGTTGCTTGCCACAGCGACCGACGCTACGCAGAGATACTCCGATTGAGTGACGCACCTTCCTCCATGGCGGATTTGGGTCATAAACAGACATACCCAAGTCCAGGCCTTCGACGCCCGCTTTACCTCCAACAGCAAATGTTGACCACCGCGGCCACTGGAGTGCGTTTCTATCGACGCCCTAATTCGCAGCCGCGCTGGCATGATTTTGCGCGGGCGCGGCCACGCGGCGGAAGCGCAGCACCATGCGCGTGCCGTTGTGCGAGG
>DATEJC010000296.1:0-15530 GCA_035278345.1 Bradyrhizobium sp.
GCTGAAAAACACCATCAACACCATGGTGGACCAGCTCAACGCCTTTGCCGGCGAAGTGACGCGCGTGGCGCGCGAAGTCGGCACCGAAGGCAAGCTCGGCGGCCAGGCCCAGGTGCCGGGTGTCGCCGGTACATGGAAGGACTTGACCGACACCGTGAACTTCATGGCGGCGAACCTGACCGAACAGGTGCGCGGCATCGTCAAGGTCGTGACCGCGGTCGCCGACGGCGATTTGAAGCAGCAGCTCACCGTGAAGTCGAAAGGCGAGGTCGCGGCGCTCGCCGACACTATCAACAACATGACCGAGACGCTGGCGACCTTCGCCGATCAGGTCACCAGCGTGGCGCGCGAAGTCGGCGTCGAAGGCCGCCTCGGCGGCCAGGCCAACGTGCCGAGCGCGGCCGGCACCTGGAAAGACCTCACCGGCAACGTCAACCTGCTCGCCGCCAACCTGACTTCGCAGGTCCGCGCCATTGCCGAGGTCGCCACCGCCGTGACCAAGGGCGACCTGACGCGCTCGATCCAGGTCGACGCGCGCGGCGAAATGGCCGAACTAAAGGACAACATCAACACCATGATCGGCAACCTCCGTCTGACCACGGAGCTCAACACCGAGCAGGACTGGCTGAAGACCAACCTCGCCCGCTTTACCAACATGCTGCAGGGCCAGCGCGACCTCTCCACCGTCGGCCGCCTGCTGCTGTCGGAACTCTCGCCGCTGGTGAATGCGCATATGGGCGTGATCTACCAGGTCGAAAACGAGGACAACCCACAGCTCAGCCTGCTGTCGTCCTATGCCGGCGACTCCACCTACCCGCACCCATCCTTCGTGCAGATCGGCGAGGGGCTGGTCGGGCAATGCGCGATGGACAAGCGCCGTCTTCTGGTGGCGAACATTCCGTCCGACGCGGCCCCGGTCAATTCGGCGCTGATGCGGGTGCTGCCGAAGAATCTCGTGGTGCTGCCGGTGCTGTTCGAAGGCCAGGTGAAGGCCGTGATCGAGCTTTCCTCCGTCAGCTCCTTCACCAATTCGCAGATGACCTTTCTTGAGCAGCTCACCGACTCCATCGGCATCGTGCTGAACTCGATCGAGGCGACGATGCAGACCGAGGGCCTGCTCAAGCAGTCGCAGCAGCTGGCCGGCGAATTGCAGACCCAGCAGCGCGAGTTGCAGCAGACCAACGAGCAACTCGAGCAGAAGGCGCAACAGCTCGCCGAGCGCAACGTCGAAGTCGAAGCCAAGAACCAGGAAATCGAGCAGGCTCGCCGCGCGCTCGAGGAAAAGGCGAGCGAACTCGCGCTCACCTCGAAGTACAAGTCCGAATTCCTCGCCAATATGAGCCACGAGCTGCGCACGCCGCTCAACAGCATCCTGATCCTCGGCCAGCAGCTCACCGAGAACCCGGACGGCAACCTCACGCCCAAGCAGGTGGAGTTCGCACGCACCATCCACGGCGCGGGAACCGACCTGCTCAACCTCATCAGCGACATTCTCGATCTGTCGAAGATCGAATCCGGTACGGTCACCGTCGACGCTGAGGAAATCCTGATGACGAACCTGCTCGAGACAGTCGGGCGGCCGTTCCGGCATGAAGCGGACAACCGTCAGCTCGCCTTCAACATCGACGTCGACCCGAATCTGGGGCGCAGTATCGTCACGGACTCCAAGCGCCTGCAGCAGGTGCTTAAGAACCTGCTCTCGAACGCCTTTAAGTTCACCGCCGAGGGCGGCGTCAGCCTTCGCGTCTCGGCCGCGGTCGGCGGCTGGAGCGCGGAGCACCCGATCCTGGCGCATTCGCCGGCGGTGATCGCCTTCGAGGTCTCGGACACCGGCATCGGCATCCCCCTCGACAAGCAGAAGCTGATCTTCGAGGCGTTCCAGCAGGCCGACGCCGGCACCAGCCGCAAGTATGGCGGCACCGGCCTTGGCCTTGCCATCAGCCGCGAGCTGGCGACGCTGCTCGGCGGCGAGATCCATCTCACCAGCGCGCCCAGCAAGGGCTCGACCTTCACGCTGTATCTGCCGCTGAAATATTCCGGCCCGACGGTCGCGCCGCGGGTGCAGGTGCAGTCGACGCACAGCGTGCTGCCGGCACAGCCCGTCGTCACGCAGGAGCGCACCATCGAGCAGATTCCGGACGACCGCCTTGATCTGGAGGCGGGCGACACCATCCTGCTGATCGTCGAGGACGATCCGCATTACGCGCGCGTGCTGGTCGATCTTGCCCGCGACAAGGGATTCAAGGTTCTCGTGGCCGCGCGCGGCGCGGAAGCGCTGGAACTCGCCAAGCAGTACCAGCCCGCCGCCGTGTCGCTCGACGTGTTCCTGCCGGACATGCTGGGATGGACTGTGCTGAGCCAGCTCAAGCACAATCCCCTCACCCGCCACATCCCGGTGCAGATCATCACCCTCGACGAGGATCGCCAGCATGCGCTGGCGCGCGGCGCGTTCTCCTTTGTCAACAAGCCGACCACAACCGAGGGCGTCAGCGCCGCCCTCTCGCAAATCAAGGAGTATGCCAGGCCGCGCCGCAAGCGCCTCCTGATCGTCGAGGACAATGCGGCCGAGCAGATGAGCATCAAGGAGCTGCTGGATCACGACGACATCGAGATCGTGACAACCGATACCGGCGCCGGCGCGCTCGCGACGCTGCGCGTCAACCCGTTCGACTGCGTCGTGCTCGATCTCAAGCTGCCTGACATGAGCGGTTTCGAAGTGCTCGATCGGATCCGCGGCGACGACGGCCTCTCGAACGTGCCGGTCGTCGTCTTCACCGGGCGGGAACTTTCGGTCGAGGAAGACGCGGAACTTCACACCATGGCGCGCAGCATCGTGGTGAAAGGCGTCGAGTCGCCCGAGCGGCTGCTCGACGAAACCGCGCTGTTCCTGCATCGCGTAATCACGGAACTGCCGCTCGACAAACAGCGCATGCTGGAAAAGCTCAACAGTTCCGACGAGGATCTAGTGGGACGCACAGCGCTACTGGTCGACGACGACGCGCGGAACATCTTTGCGCTCTCCAGCGTGCTGGAACGCCGCGGTATGAAGGTGCTGACTGCGACGACCGGCAGCGAAGCGGTCACCCTTGTGGAGTCCAATCCGGAAATCGCGATCGTGCTGATGGACATCATGATGCCGCAGATGGATGGCTACCAGACTATCGGCGCAATCCGGGAGAATCCTGCGTTCCGCCGGCTCCCGATCATTGCACTCACCGCCAAGGCGATGAAGGGCGATCGCGAGAAATGCCTGGAAGCCGGGGCGTCCGACTATCTGGCAAAACCCGTCAACACCGAACAGCTTCTGCTGGCGATCCGCATGTGGCTGCACCGCTAGCTCGCGAGAGTGATGATGGACCACGAGAAGGTCAATATTCTTCTGGTAGACGATCAGCCGGCCAAGCTGCTCGCCTACGAGGTCATCCTGAAGGAGCTCGGCGAGAATCTCGTCGTGGCGTCCTCCGGTCGCGAGGCGCTGGAATATCTCCTGAAGAACGAGGTTGCGGTCATCCTCGTCGACGTCTGCATGCCCGAGCTCGACGGCTTCGAGCTCGCGGCGATGATCCGCGAGCACCCGCGCTTCCGCAAGACCGCGATCATCTTCATCTCCGCGATTCAAGTCAGCGACCTAGATCGCCTGCGCGGCTACGAGATGGGGGCGGTGGATTATGTTCCGGTGCCGGTCGTGCCGGAGGTGCTGCGCGCCAAGATCAAGGTGTTCGCCGAGCTCTATCGCAAGACGCGGCAACTCGAGCGGCTCAATGCCGAGCTCGAGGACCGCGTGCGCGCCCGCACGGCTGAGCTTGAGGAATCGCACCGGCGGCTCGTGGAAAGCGAGCAGCGGCGCAGCCTCGCCATTGCCGCCGGCAAGATGGGCTCGTGGGATTGGGACTGGGTCAATGGCGACTGGATGTGGGACGAAGGTCAGTACCAGATCCTCGGCCTCGACCCGCAGAACTTCGTGATGACGCCGGCCAATATCCAGGGATTGCTGCACCCCGACGACATAGAGGTGCCGCGCAAGGCGCTCGCGCAGTTCACCAAGGGCGCCAAGTCCTACGAAGCGGAATTCCGCATCGTCCGTCCCGACGGCGAGATTCGCTGGTGCGTCGGCACGGCGGCCGCCACCCATGACGGGGCCAGCCGCGTCGTGCGCGTCAGCGGCGTCACCATCGACATCACGGAACGCAAGCATGCCGAGGAGCGGCAGAACCTGCTGGCCCGCGAGGTCGATCACCGCGCCAAGAATGCGCTGGCTCTGGCGCAATCGATCGTGCGGCTGACGCGCGGGGACAACGTCAAGGCCTATGTCCAGTCGGTCGAGGGGCGCATCAATGCGCTGGCGCGAGTGCATACCGTGCTGTCGCTGTCGAGCTGGCAGGGCGCCGAAATCCGCCGTCTGGTGGACGAGGAGTTCGCGCCCTATTCCGTCGGCAACCAGATCGTCCTCTCCGGCCCCGAAGTTCAGTTGCGACCCGCGACCGCGCAGACGCTGGCGCTGGCGCTGCATGAGCTCGTCACCAATTCCGCCAAGTACGGCGCGCTGTCGACGCTGTCGGGTCGGCTGTCCGTCACTTGGGAGGACGAGCAAGGCCTGCTGCGGCTGATCTGGCAGGAGGAAGGCGGCCCGCCGGTGCGCAAGCCGACTTCGCAGGGTTTCGGCACGCGCAGCGTGCTGGCCAGCATTGAATCGCAGCTCGGCGGGCGCGCCGATTTCGACTGGCGCAGCGAAGGTCTGTTGTGCCGGTTATCGGTGCCGCTGTCGCCGCAGGCCGGTGCGACCGAGCGTGCCTCGGTGCGCGGCGCCGTCGAGCGCGCCGGGTCGGGTCACTAGGGTTGGCAGCGCAATGCCCGGACCCAAACCTCGAGAACCCGCTGATGTCAGCTCACCAGTGACGTCGATCGCGCGGTTTCGATGGCGGCCATCAATTCATTCGGGCGAAACGGCTTTTGCAGGCACACCACGTTTGACATGCCCGGCGTGTGCGCAACGAAGTCGAGAGCTGTCATCCCCGATATCGCGACGATCGGCAGGCCGGGCACGCGCTCGCGCATCGCGGTGATGACGTCAAAACCATTGCTGCCGAGCAGGAAAATGTCGACGATCGCAAGATCGATGGCAGCGTCTGCGAACGCCTTGAGGCCCGCGGCAGCGCTCGCCGCCTCGACGACTTCGAAGCGGTTGATGCGTAGCACCATAGAAATCATCGCTCGAACATCGCCTTGGTCGTCGATGACAAGAACCCGAGGCATGAAGTGCTCCTTGCGCCGACCTTCGCCCGGGTCAGTCTGGAATAAGTCCGTCATACCGCCGCTTGGTTGACGAAAACTGAAAATGCAAGTTGACGCGCGCTGTCCTGCGACCTCGTGACGCGCACGGCCAATTTGTAACCCCGAGTTGATTCTTGGCGACCGTCAACGCATTCTCGCCCCTGTAACCAGTGAATTTCTCTTTGGAGTATCAATACATTGGCTAGGTAACTCGCTCCGGCGCATGCATTATGGTGCATCTCGGTGCGAACCATCAGGCACACGAGGTGCCAGTTTGCACGAGGTAGAATGCCGACAGGCAGCGACAGCAACGTCTTTCTTTCGACGCTTCCCGCTACACACCGCGATCGCAGGTTTGCGCTGGCGGCCATCGCGATATCCGCCATCCTGTTCGTTGCCGCCGTGCCGTTTGCGGGAATGCCGCTGGCGCAAGTTCCAGCCTTTGTCGCGAGTTACCAGTCGGCGCTTGTCGTCAACGACCTGATCACGGCGATCCTGCTGCTCTCGCAATATGCGATCTTGCGGTCGCGCGCACTGTTGCTGCTCGCCGGCGGCTATCTGTTCACCGCCGGCGCCGCAGTCGTGCACGCGCTTACCTTCCCCGGGCTGTTTGCGCCGTCCGGTCTGCTCGGTGCCGGGTCGCAAACCACGGTCTGGCTCTACATGATCTGGCACGGCGTGTTCCCGCTGTGCGTGCTCGGCTATGCATTGTCGAAGCCCGCCAGCAGCGACGACAGGGTTCTCGGGTCGAGCGCATCGGCGATCGTGAAATGCATCGTTGCAGTGGCGTTCGCGATCGCCGCCAGCACGTGGATGGTCACAGCGGGGCACGACTTCCTTCCGGTCCTGCTCAGCGGCGGCCACTACACAAGGGCGATGATCGCCATTGTATCGATGGTATGGTGCCTGAGCCTGGCGGCGCTCATCGTGCTCTGGTTCCGACGGCAGCATTCCATCATCGACATCTGGCTGCTGGTCGTGATGTGCGCCTGGCTGTTCGACATTGCGCTGTCGGCCATCCTCAATGTGGCCCGGTTCGATCTCGGTTTCTATCTCGGCCGCATCTACGGGCTTTGTGCAGCAAGCTTCGTGCTGGCGGTGCTACTGGTCGACAACGTCGCGCTGCAGGCGGAGATATCGCGCCTGCTCGGCACCACGCGCCGCCTGGCCGCCTCTGAACGCGAACGACATTCCGACCGCGAGCGCCTGTTCAGCGCCGTCGTGGAATCATCGAACGATGCGATCATCACGCTGTCGCTCGACGGAACCGTCACCGCATGGAATCCCGCCGCCGAGCGCCTGTTCGGCTACAATGCTTCCGAAATCGTCGGCCGGAAGATCGACGCCATCGTGCCGCCGGAGCGGCACGCCGAGGAGAAGGATATCCTGCGGCGGGTCGGCTACGGCGACAGGATCGAGCACTACGAGACCAAGCGGCTGCACAAGAGCGGGCGTGAAGTCGACGTGTCGCTCAGCATCCTGCCGATTCGCCTCGCCTCCGGCGAGATCATCGGCGGCTCCAAGACCGCACGCGACATTACCGAGGTCAAGCGGACCCAGCGCGCGCTCGACCGCGAGATGGAAGAGCGGCAGCGGGTGTTCGAGACGTCCAACGACCTGATCCTGGTGACGGACACCGCGGGCAATTTCATCCAGGTCAGCCCTAGCTCGATGGCGATCATCGGCTACGCGCCGGAGGAAATGATCGGGCGCAGCGCGGTCGAATTCATCCACCCGGACGACCTGGAAAACACGCGCAACGAGATGCGCGCGGCGCGACGCGGGCAGCAGAAGCGGAACTTCGAGACCCGCTACGTCCACAAGGACGGACGCGAGGTCGTGCTGAACTGGACGGGATCGTGGTCGGAGGCGGTGCACCGCCACTTCTTCATCGGCCGCGATCTCACCGAGAAGCAAGCCGCGGAGGCACAGTTGCGGCAGGCCCAGAAGATGGACGCGATCGGCCAGCTCACCGGCGGCGTCGCACACGACTTCAACAACATCCTCACCGTCATCACCGGCACGATCGGCATCCTTGCCGATGGCGTCGCCGACCGCCCCGAGCTCGCCGACGTCGCGCGGATGATCGACGAGGCAGCCGATCGCGGCGCCAACCTGACCCGGCATCTGCTCGCTTTTGCCCGCAAGCAGCCGCTGCAGCCACGCGAGATCGACGTCAACGCGCTGGTGCTGGAGGCCGCCAAGCTGCTGCACCCGACGCTCGGCGAGCACGTCCAGATCACGCCGCTGCTGTCGCCGGACGCCTGGACCGCGCAAGTGGACCCCAACCAGCTCACCACCGCCGTCCTCAATCTGGCGCTCAACGCGCGCGACGCCATGCCCGATGGCGGCAAGCTCGCGCTGGAAACCAGCAACACCTTCCTCGACGAGGCCTACGCGGCCATGCACAACGAGGTCGTGCCGGGCGAATATGTGATGATCGCCGTCAGCGACACCGGCACCGGAATCGCGCCCGCCAATCTGGAGCGGGTGTTCGACCCCTTCTTCACCACCAAGGGAGTCGGCAAGGGCACCGGCCTCGGGCTCAGCATGGTATTCGGTTTCGTCAAGCAATCCGGCGGGCACATCAAGATCTACAGCGAGCTCGGGCACGGCACCACGGTCAAGATTTACCTGCCGCGCGCAAGCGGGGTCGGCCAGGATGCGACCGAGGCGCCGGTGCAGACGGCCGTCGAGGGCGGCAGCGAAACCATTCTCGTCGTCGAGGACGATACGCTGGTGCGCGGCTACGTCGTCACCCAGGTCAAGAGCCTCGGTTACGCCACGCTGGAAGCCGCCAATGCCACCGAGGCGCTCGCGCTGATCGACCAGCATCCGACGATCGACCTGCTGTTCACCGACGTCATCATGCCCGGGCCGATGAACGGGCGGCAGCTGGCCATCGAAGCCATGAAACGGCTGCCTACCCTCAAGATTCTCTACACGTCGGGCTACACCGAAAACGCCATCGTGCATCACGGCCGCCTCGATTCCGGCGTGCTGCTGCTGGCCAAGCCCTATCGCAAGTCCGAGCTCGCGCGGATGCTGCGCCAGGCGTTGGGCACCTGACGCGAGGTTGACGGCATCGCGCGCCTGCGGTCATCTGCGCGCATGAAAAACCTCCTCACCGATATCGAGGGCGTCAGCGTCGGTCATGCCGACGATGCCGCGCTGGCCTCCGGCGTTACCGCCATCCTGTTCGATCGCCCCGCGGTGGCGTCCGTCGACGTGCGCGGCGGCGGGCCCGGCACGCGCGAGGATGCGCTGCTCGATCCCGTCAGCACGGTGGAGGCGATCGACGCCATCACGCTTGCCGGCGGCTCGGCCTTTGGCCTTGAGGCCGGCGGCGGCGTGCAGGCCTGGCTGCACGAGCGCGGCCGCGGTTTTCGCATCCGCGACGCAGTCATCCCCATCGTCGCCGGCGCGATCTGCTTCGATCTGCTCAACGGCGGCAACAAGGCCTGGGGCCGCTTCTCGCCCTATCGCGACCTCGGCTATGCCGCTGCGGCCAATGCGAGCGGCGATTTCGCACTCGGCAGCGCCGGCGCCGGCCTTGGCGCCACCACCGTCAATTTCAAGGGCGGACTCGGCTCGGCTTCGGCTGCGACAGTCGGCGGCGTGAAGGTCGCGGCCCTTGCCGTGGTCAATGCGGTCGGCAGCGTCACCGTCGGCGACGGGCCGTGGTTCTGGGCCGCGCCGTTTGAGATTGGCGGCGAATATGGCGGGCGCGGCATGCCGGCTACGTTCACTGCCGACATGCACAAGCTCCGCATCAAGGGCGGGCCGGAGGCGACCGCCGTCGAGAACACCACGCTGGTCGTGGTGGTCACCGACGCGATTCTCACCAAGCCGCAGGCCAAGCGGCTCGCCATGATCGCGCAGACCGGCATGGCGCGCGCGATCTATCCGGTGCATGCCCCGCTCGACGGCGACGTGGTGTTCGCCGCGGCGACCGGCGCAAAGCCGATCGATCCGCTGTTCGGACTCACCGAGCTCGGCATGGTCGCGGCCAATGTGGTGGCGCGCTCGATTGCGCGAGGCGTGTATCATGCCGCCGCGCTGCCCTTTCTGGGCGCGTTACCGGCCTGGAGGGACCGGTTCGGCTAGCATCCCGCGTCTGGTTTGGGGCTGCGACTCCTAGACGCTGAGGGATAGCGATGAGCTCGATTGCGCGGCGATCGCGTTCGCCTGGCGCTGGATCAGCTGTTCAAGGAAATTGTAGGACGACGTCGCGGTGGCCGATGCGCTTGACCCGGCCGGTTTCGTCATCGTCACGGTAGAACCGTCGGCATAGGTCAGCGAGATCGTGGTCGAGCCGTCGGCATTGGTGACGGTATTGCCGCTCGCGCCCTGCAATGCCTGCAGCAGCGGATCGCTGGAATCATCGCCCGCGCCGCCGGCCGCATGATGGCCATGATGGCGGCCATTTCTGCCCTTCAAAGCGGAAGCCATTTCGCCCAGCGACACCGAGCCGTCGCCGTCCTTGTCGAGCTTGCCGAACACGCTGTCGGCCTGCGTGAGGTTGGTGCCGCCGGCGCCGAGCGCATCCTCGAACTCGCTCTTGCTGATCTTGCCATCGCCATCGGCGTCGATCTTCGAGAACAGATCCTTCAGCGCATCATCGCGGCTCATCGGCTGGAAGGTCGTCCCCGACTGGCTCTGCGCCGCCAATAGCGCGCTCATCGTTTCCGGCGAGATCTGCGCGCCGCCGCCCGCGGCGGGAGCCGCGCCTGGTCCGGTCGAGGTTGCAGCATCCGCCCGGAAGGCGAACAGATTGGCCTGGTCCTGACCGGACCCCGCCGACTGCGTCTGCTTGCTCGACAGGAGGCCGAACAGGCCGTCGATCGCAGTGGTGGCCGCACCCAAGGCAAGCAGCATGACGAGAACCCCAACCATGGCCGCTGGCAGCGCGGCACGTACTCTTTCGCCGGAATGTTCAGCAAACGCCGTGCCAGCGAAAAAACCCAGCAAAACAAGGGCCCCTTGCCAGAAGCGGGTTCCGAACGCCCGGCAACAAGTGCCGCTGCGGCAGAAATTTCCGCCCACAGGAGAAGTTTTCGCCCGCATTGCCCGGCAGGGCCCTGCGTGTTACCCGAACCTCGTTCCGACCTGCCAAATGCCCGGAAAGCGCCATGTCCCAGCCGTTTGCGCCACGCCCCCTCGTCATCGCGCCGTCGGTGCTCGCCTCGGATTTTTCCAGGCTCGGCGAGGAAATCCGCGCTGTGGATGCGGCGGGCGCCGACTGGATTCATCTCGACGTGATGGACGGCCACTTCGTGCCGAACATTTCCTACGGCCCCGATGTCATCAAGGCGATGCGCCCGCATACAAAGAAGATCTTCGACGCGCATCTGATGATCTCGCCCTGCGACCCCTATCTCGAGGCGTTCGCCAAAGCCGGCTGCGACCACATCACCGTGCATGCCGAGGCCGGCCCGCATTTGCACCGCTCGCTGCAGGCGATCCGCGCGCTCGGCAAAAAGGCCGGCGTCTCGCTCAACCCGGCGACGCCTGCAAGCGCCATTGAATATGTGCTCGACCTGATCGACCTCGTGCTGGTCATGTCGGTCAATCCCGGCTTCGGCGGGCAGGCCTTCATCCCCTCCGCGCTCGGCAAGGTCAGGGACATCCGGGCGATGACCGCAGGGAGGCCGATCGACATCGAGGTCGATGGCGGCGTCGGCCCCGACGTGTCGGGCCAACTCGCCGCCGCCGGCGCCAATGCGCTGGTCGCGGGCTCCGCGGTGTTCAAGGGCGGCACGATGGAATCGTACAAGGCGAACATCGCCGCGATCCGCAATGCCGCGATGCAGGCGCGCGGCGAGGCGATTTGAGGGGCGCAGGTTGCGCGTCCGACAGTTTGTTGCACGCAAGCGATCTCATTCTCGCAGCGTGTTTTTCGCCCGAGTCTTGCAATTCGTTGTCCCTCTGTCTTCAGAGGGCGCAGGGAAAGCCGGGCGCCGACTGCGCCCGCAGTCCCGTGTGCAACGGGTAGCTAAAGAACGCACACGGGTTAAACCACAGGTACAGCCAGGACATCCCGGCTTTCCCCGCGCAATGGCTTTACGGCTTACTTCGTGCTCTCCCCGGTGAGCGGCCTTTTTTGTCACCGTTGCCGGGCCCACACGGGCGGGCCGGATAGACGCCAGGGTCGCGGCGCCAGGACCACACGACTTCGCCGTACGCAGCCGAAACATTCGCCGTTGACCGGCTGCGTCCATCGCATCCCGCACCCAACGTGTCGTGACGATGGCGATACGTCCCTCTTGGAGGGCACGGGACAGCGCGGAATATAATTCCGATTTGCGTAACAGTCAAGATGCAATTCTGATTAGACGAACATTATTTTGGTTTAGCGGAAAGAACCCGGATCAGCTTGAATTTGTTCAGAAAATCGGATTGCTCGAACCAAGGGCACTGCTAGATCGCCACCTGCGCGCCGATCTCCACAACACGTCCGGTCGGAATCCGGAAATAATCGGTCGCATCGCTCGCTCCGGAGGCGAGCGCGATGAACAGACGATCCTGCCAGAGCGGCATCTCCGAGCGGGCGGCGATCCGGAGCGAGCGTCGCGACACGAAGAATGAGGTCGACATGATCTCGAACTGCCATCCCGTCTTGCGCGCAAGGGCGAGTGCCTCGGGAATATTCGGCACGTCCATGAAGCCGAAGCGCAGCTTGACCCGAAGGAAACTGTCACCCAGCGGTTCGATCTGAACGCGTTCCTCCTGGGGGACATGCGGCGTTTGCGCATATTCGACCGTCAGCACGGCATTGCGCTCGTGCAGCACCTTGTTGTGCTTGAGGTTATGCAGCAGCGCGGTCGGCGCATGATCGGGGTTCCCGGTCAGGAAGACGGCGGTGCCGGACGCGCGATGCGGCGGCGACCGCTCAAGCATGCCGACCAGAGTAGCCAGCGGGACTTGCAGGTTTGCGGTCTTTGCCGCCAGGACGGCCGTGCCGCGGCGCCAGGTGTACATCGCCGTGACCATGGCGCCGCCCAGCATCAGGGGCATCCAGCCGCCCTCCATGACCTTCATCAGATTGGCGCTGAGGAAGGTGATATCCAGCAGCAGGAACGGCGCCACCAGGGCAGCAGCCGCGATCGGCGACCAGTTCCACACCTTCCAGATCACCACGAAGGCGAGCATCGTGGTCACCACCATCGTGCCTGTCACGGCGATGCCGTAGGCCGAGGCCAGCGCGTTCGAGGAGCGGAACATGAAGACCAGCAGCATGACGCCGACCAGCAGCAGCCCGTTGACGCGCGGCATGTAGATTTGCCCGACGAGCGCTTCCGAGGTGTGCCGGATCTCGAGCCGCGGCAGCAGGCCGAGCTGGATCGCCTGCTGGGTCAGCGAATAGGCACCGCTGATCACCGCCTGACTCGCGATGACGGTGGCGGCGGTGGCAAGCACCACCATCGGAATCAACGCCCATTGCGGGTAGAGCAGGAAGAACGGATTTTCGATCGCCGCGGGATCGGCGAGGATCAGCGCGCCCTGGCCGAGATAGTTGATGATGAGCGCCGGCAAGGCCACGAACAACCAGGCGGTGCGGATCGGCGCGCGCCCGAAATGGCCGAGATCGGCATACAGCGCCTCCGCCCCGGTGACGACCAGGAACACGGCGCCCAGCGTCAGGAACCCGATCATGCCGTGTTCGAACAGGAAGCGCACCCCATGAACCGGATTGAAGGCGAGCAGCACCGACGGATACTGCGAGATATGCCACAAGCCCGCCAGCGCGAGCGCGACGAACCACACCAGCATGATCGGACCGAAGAACGCGGCCACACGCGCCGTTCCCCGTGATTGCACGGCGAACAGCCCGAGCAGAATCGCAGCCGTAATCGGAACTACATAGGGTTCGAAAGCCGGCGTGATGATCTTGATGCCCTCGACGGCCGAGAGCACGGAGAGCGAGGGGGTAATGATCGCGTCGCCAAAGAACAGGCCACCGCTGATAATTCCCAACAGCATGATCGTGGGCGCGCGCCCGCTCACCGCCTTGTTGGCGAGCGCCATCAACGCCAGCGTGCCGCCCTCGCCGTGGTTGTCCGCGCGCAGCAGGATGACGACGTATTTCAGCGTGACCACCAGCAACAATGCCCACATGATCAGCGACAGGATGCCGAGCACCGCCTCATAGCTCGCGGGATTACCGGGGCCTACCGCGGCCAGTACGGATTCCTTCAAGGCATAAAGCGGACTCGTCCCGATATCGCCATAGACGACGCCGATCGCGCCAAGGGCGAGGCCCAGGAGGCCGGCATGGCGTTGACCGTCCACGGTCTGCGGGCCTGCGAGCTGGCCTCCAATCTGATCGGCGCTGTTGATCGTCATCTCTTCAAGTGCCCCTGTTGCTGAATGCGTGCGGAACGGCCGGGTTCGTCACACTGCGTGCCGGCATGGCCTTCATCCAAAATTGTCGCAGCAGAAGGTGTATGCCGCAGGCGCCGGTGCGACCTGCGGCACGGACGTCATCCTGACGGGCTTGCCCATCGTGAGAAGCCGTTTGGCCTCAACGAAGGACAACAGGATGGCGACCGCCGGCACTTCATGCCGCCCGTCAGCGGTGTCGTCGAACTCGAAGGGAACCTCGGGATGACGGGACAGCGAGCAGATCCATTCGCCGCCGTCGTAGATCAGCCGGCGTGGATGCCACATCGGAAGCTCCAGCTCGATCAGGGAGAGCACCGCGTCGATCCAGGCTTCTGCGTGGACCAGCCGGTCGAGCCGTGCGACTCCGCCGGTCGTCGTCATGCTTGACGCCCGAGTGCAGGCATCGCTCGCAATCCTGGAGATGAGGTTCGGCGTGAGCGCCGGCGTCAAGCGAAGCTCGTCGACCAATCGATCCAGACGTTCCGCACCATCGCGTCCACTGGACAAAACAATTCACCCTCGAAAGCGATCGCCGCATGCGACCGCGACCGGAAAATGGGTGCAAACGCCATAGGGAAGCCAGAGCGACCGCCGGGCCGCGGTATAGGAATCCTATAGGAATTGCAGCTCGCGCTATGAGCGAGCTACCGCCAGACCACAGCTGCGGCGGCAAGTACGCGCTCTTTATGAGATTTCTATACCGACGACGTTTTAGCCATCTCGAAAAGCTATGCGCGGAGTGGCATCTCACGACCGCCGACGCCGTGAGAGCCTGGGCCACACAACACCCACTCGTGACTGTCGGAAACTGCGTTGCCGGCGCCGGGCACACCGATGCGCCCGCAATTAGCGCAACGGAGACACTCCATGATGGACGTACTGATGCTTGCCATCGCCTTCGGCCTGTTCGCCGTCGGGATCGGTTACGCCTATGTCTGCGAACGACTGTGAGGAGTGCACGATGATCTTCGATTACTCCCTCGCCGGCCTCGTCTCGCTCGGCCTCCTCTTCTACCTCACCTACGCCCTGTTGCGCCCCGAGCGCTTCTGACGTGGCGATCGTTGCACAACTCTTGCTGGCGTATGCGCTGCTGAGCGCAGCGCTGTTCGGCCTGCTGGCCGTCCTTCTGCGTTCGAAGAAAACCCGAAAGGTATGATGCCATGACCGCGATCGGCTGGGCCCAAATCGTCCTCTACTGCGTCGTCGTCGTCGCGCTGGTCAAACCGCTCGGCTGGTACATGACGAAGGTCTTCAACGGCGAACGCACCTTCATGTCGCCTGTGCTGCGCCCGATCGAAAGCGCGATCTACTGGATCGGCGGCGTCGACGCGAAGCGCGAGCAGCACTGGTTGACCTATGCGGTCGCCATGCTGCTGTTTCATGTCGGTGGCTTTCTCATCATCTACGGGGTGATGCGTCTCCAGGCCTTGCTGCCCTTCAACCCGGCCAGCCAGTCCGCCGTCGCGGAGGATCTGTCCTTCAACACCGCGATCTCCTTTCTCACCAACACCAACTGGCAGAATTACGGTGGCGAGAGCACGGTGTCCTATCTGGTGCAGATGCTCGGACTTACCCACCAGAATTTCCTGTCGGCCGCGACCGGCATTGCACTGGCGGTCGCCCTGATTCGCGGCTTCTCGCGCGCATCGATGCGCACGATCGGCAATTTCTGGGTCGACGTGACGCGCTGCACGCTCTATGTGCTGCTGCCGATCTGCATCGTCTACTCGCTGTTCCTGGTTTGGCAGGGTATGCCGCAGACGCTCGGCGACTATGTCGAAGCGACCACGCTGGAAGGCGCCAAGCAGACCATCGCGGTCGGCCCGGTTGCCTCGCAAGTGGCGATCAAGATGCTCGGCACCAATGGCGGCGG
>DATEJC010000297.1:0-2616 GCA_035278345.1 Bradyrhizobium sp.
CTGCGGGCGATCATCGTCATGGGCGGTCGCTATAGACGCCACGCCGGCGTCCGTCAAGCGCGCACACCCGCGGGCTGAAGCCAGCGATGCCACCCTATTCCAGCCGCGGCAGGATGCGCGGCGAAGCGGTCGAGGCGTTCAGATCGTCGGATTCCAGGGCACCGGAATCTCGCGATAGCCGACTCCACTCATCTCGACATAGGCGAGCGAGGGGAACGGATAGTGGAAGCCCTGAAGCAGCATCTTTTCCGCCACCAGCATGTCGTAGACCTTGCGGCGGGTTTCCTCCGCCATGATCGGATCCTGGTCGTAGAAGGCGTGCCAGCCGGGATTGCGCGCGAACAGGAACGGCACGTGGGTCACGTCGGCCTGTACGTAGACCTGGCTCGATCCAGAGGCCACGACATGGGAATTGTGGCCTGCGGAATGGCCATGGGTGCCGACCGCGGTGATGCCGGGGACGACCTCCTTGCCTTCGTCATAGGTCCGCAGCCGCTTCATCACCTCGCCGGCAAAGACGCGGCGATTGTTCTTGAACAGGTCTTCCATGCGGCCCTTCGGCGCGCGGCTCATCTCTCCGTCATCCATCCAGAACTTGTGTTCAGCCGCCGGCACCAGAATCTCGGCATTGGGAAAGGCGAGCGAATTGTCCGCCTTCAACAGGCCGTTCACGTGGTCGCCGTGGTAGTGCGAGATGATGACGGTATCGACCGCCTTGGCGTCGATGCCTGCGGCGGCGAGATTGGTCAAGAACTGACCGTTCACCCCCTTGGTCGCATTGAAGCCGGCCTCGCCGAGGCCGGTGTCGATGACCACGAGCCTCTGTCCGGTATTGACGGTGGTCTCAACGGGTCGACGCAACACTCTATCCTGAAAGGGAAAGATGGAGTGTTCGGCAATGCGTCGAGGTTATTTTCGAGGCTTTACGGCATCAGAGAAAACAGAGCTTTGGGATCGCTGGCAGCGGGGCGAGTCGCTGAAAGCGATTGGGCGAGCGTTTGGTAAGCCATCATCGTCAATTTATTTTCAGCTGGCCCCACACGGGGGAATTCGTCCCCCGCCACGGCGCCGCTCGAGGCTGGCATTGACACTCGCGGAGCGCGAGGAAATATCCAGAGCTATAGCGCTCGATCAATCGGCGCGATCGATAGCCAGGTTGCTGGGCCGCTCGCCCTCGTCGGTGAGCAGAGAAATCAGCCGCAATGGCGGCTATGATCGTTACCGCGCGGCGCCGGCCGATGAGCAGGCCTGGAACCGCGCTCGTCGTCCGAAACGTTGTAAACTGGCGACCAATTCGCGGCTCCGGCGGTCCGTTGCGGAAAAGCTCAGATTGAATTGGTCGCCCGAGCAGATCGCCGGCTGGCTGAAGAGAACGTATCCTGAAGACGAGTCCTGCCAGGTGTCGCACGAGACAATCTACCGCAGCTTATTCGTTCAGGCGCGTGGGGTACTGAAGAAGGAGCTGCTGCGCCATCTTCGATCGAAGCGGACGATTCGTCGATCCCGGCAGGTAGGCCTCCACAAGGATCGGCGCGGACAAATCACGGGTCTCATTTCAATCAGGGAGCGACCGGCGGCGATTGAAGATCGGGCCGTCCCTGGTCATTGGGAGGGTGATCTTTTGTCCGGGTCGAAGAACAGCTACATCGCGACGCTGGTCGAACGTCATACGCGCTATGTCATGTTAGCAAAGGTGGTCAACAAGGACACGCAGACAATCGTTTCCGCGCTGATCAAACAGGCCAAGATGCTACCGAATGAACTCTACAAGTCCTTGACCTGGGACCGCGGCAAGGAGCTCGCGGACCATCGACGGTTCACGTTAGCGACCAACATCGATGTTTACTTTTGCGATCCGCAAAGTCCATGGCAGCGCGGTTCCAACGAGAACACCAATGGCCTGCTGAGACAGTATTTTCCGAAAGGAGCCGACTTGTCGGTGTACTCGCAAGCCCATCTCAACAAAGTGGCCCGCCAGCTCAATGAGCGGCCACGCAAGACCCTGGGATTTGAAACCCCGGCAGAGAAATTTAACGCTTGTGTTGCGTCGACCGGTTGAGCCGGCACCCCAAAAGCGGACAACCAGGCAGACATCTCGTTATATCCGCTTAGTGCCAGAAGCCGACTCATGCACCGCAACAAAACCATTCGCACGGGTTAGCTTACTCGATCACCTCGTCCGCGGTGGCGAGCAGCGTCGTCGGTATGGTCAGGCCGCTGCCACCGGAGACTGCAGGCTGCCTTGAGGCACTGCGGTCAGTCTGCGACCTTGAGCACGATCTTTCCGGGCTTGTGAGGCGCACCATCCAACATGCGGTGGGCGGTGCTCGCATCGGCGAGTTCGAGAACCTCGCCGACCGGCAGGTTGAGCGTTCCGCGTTCGATCATCGCCGAGATCCTGTCGAGCCTGTCGCGCGTGACGTCGACGATGAAATACGCCGCGCGGACGCCTTTCGACCGGAGATAGGCCTCGTCCGGGGCGCGCACGACGGAGACGATAATTCCGTTCGGGCGCAACGCCTCGCTGATGCTTTCGAGTGCGTCGCCGCCGATCGTGTCGATGACCGCATCGAGGGGCGGGGAGGCCACTTGCGCGCCAACTCGGTCGCCTTCCAC
>DATEJC010000298.1:0-5197 GCA_035278345.1 Bradyrhizobium sp.
ACGCCGGGCATGGACCGCAAGGCTGCGATCAATTTCGCTCGCGCCGGCGCGCAGAAATTATGGGCGGGCACTGTCACGATCCGGCCTGACGCCAAGACCGGCGCGCATCATCACGGCCATCTCGAAAGCATCATCTATGTCGTGAAGGGCAAGGCACGGATGCGCTGGGGCGAGAAGCTGCAGTTCACCGCCGAGGCCGGCCCCGGCGATTTCATCTTCGTGCCGCCCTACGTGCCGCACCAGGAGATCAATGCCAGCCGCGACGAAGTGCTCGAATGCGTGCTGGTGCGCAGCGACGGCCAGGCGGTCGCGGTCAATCTCGACATCGAGCCGGTCGAGAAGCCCGAGACGGTGCTGTGGGTCGATCCCGTGCATCGCGACCCCGCAGAGAGCAAATAGGCGGCTAAGCCTCGATCGGTCGTCCCTGCGACCTGGAGCCGCGGTCCCGCAATACCGTCAAAAAGTCTGCCCAAAAATCTGCGAAGCCATGTCGGATCGCGGCCGGCCCGGGCGTCCTTGGGCCGGAACCCCGCAAAGGAGACCGTTATGGCCAAGATGATCTTCGTCAACCTGCCCGTCACCGATCTCAAGCGCGCCACCGCCTTCTACGAGGCGATCGGCGCGGTGAAGAACCCGCAATTCTCCGACCACACGGCGTCCTGCATGGTGTTTTCGGAGACCATCCACGCCATGCTGATGACCCACGAAAAGTACAATCAGTTTACGTCCAAGAAGATCGCGGATGCCAGGACGACCAGCGAAGTGCTGCTCTGCCTCTCGGCCGAGAGCCGCGCCGAGGTCGATGCCACCGTGAGCAAGGCCAAGGCCGCCGGCGGCACCGTCGATCACGGGCCACAGCAGGACTACGGCTTCATGTACGGCCGCGATTTCGAGGATCTCGACGGTCATGCCTGGGAGGTGATGTGGATGGACGTCGAGGCTGCGAAAGCGCAGTTCGCGACCGAGAACGCCTGATCGAAACGCGCGGAAGGAATTTTCCCATGTCGAAGATCACCCCCTGCCTGTGGTTTGGCAACGAAGCCGAGGAGGCCGCGAACTTCTACGTGTCGCTGCTGCCGGATTCCAAAATCGAAAAGATCCAGCACAGTCCCGCCGATTATCCGCACGGCAAGGCGGGAAACGTCATCGTGGTGGAGTTTACCCTTGCCGGCCAGCGCTTCATGGCGCTCAACGGCGGCATGCGCATGGAATACACCAACGCCGCCTCCTTCGTGATCGACTGCGCCGATCAGGCGGAAGTCGATCGCCTGTGGGACGCGATCCTGTCCCATGGCGGCAAAGCCGAGCAGTGCGGTTGGATCAGGGACCGCTATAATGTTCCCTGGCAGATCGTGCCGAGCGCGCTGCACAAGTATTTCGACGGCCCCGACAAGGCTGGTGCCCAGCGCGCCATGCAAGCGATGCTCGAGATGGTCAAGCTCGACATTGAAGGCTTGAAGCGGGCGTATGAGGGAAAATCGGCGGCTTGAGTTGATGCGCTATACCTCTCCCCGCGTGCGAGGAGAGGTCGGCTTGCGAAGCAAGCCGGGTGAGGGGTCTCACCGCGAGTCCTCTTTGCCACCGACCTTGCGGAGGCGGCCCCTCACCCCAACCCTCTAAGAGAGCTTCCCTCGTCTCGACCCCGCAAGAGCGGGGAGAGGGGAGTGAGGTGCATCGTGCTGGCACCGGTGCGCACGAACGCTTGCGCGACGGCGGTACTGATTTGCGACGCGATACGGATAGTCAACGCCGCCAGAATGTAGTTACGCCAATTCAATTCCCACCGTACAAGCCACGCGATGCTCTAGCGGATTGCGCGGGACAACCATGTTGTATTATTGACACTGGTCCCACACACTGTCCCGGCCCGTCGATTGGTGACTTCCAAAAGCAAATCGACTCGAAAGGAAAAAGCGCGCGATGTTGATCGCGCCAGGGACACAGGTGTGTCTGAAAGTGCCGTCGCAGCCGCAAGCCTGTCCGCTTCAGTTCCGAATGGTCCAATCGGTTTGATCGCAGCCATTGCGGCCGCCATATTCGTTGCCGCGCATCTGTTGCTGATGATCGGCATAACCACGCCGGAAAAAATCGTCTTCGACGAAGTGCATTACGTGCCGGCGGCCAAGCAGCTGCTCGAGAAGGGTCCGCACGAATCGCTGCTCAATCCGATGCATCCGCCGCTCGCCAAGGAATTCATGGCGGCCTCGATCAAGATCTTTGGCGATAGCCCGCTTGGCTGGCGCTATCCGAGCGCCGTGTTCGGCGCGCTCGCCATCGTCGGAATATATCTTTGCGGCCTTGCGCTGTTCGGCTCGCAGGGCGCGGCGCTTGCCGCCGCCGCGCTCACCTTCCTCAACCAGATGGTCTTCGTGCAGTCGCGCATTGCCATGCTCGATATCTATGCGCTGGCCTTTGATCTATTTGGCATCGCCGCGTTCATCCACGGATTCCGCCAGCGGAGACCCGAAGTCGCCTTCGGTATTGCCGGTCTGTTCTTTGGTCTGGCCGGCGCCAGCAAGTGGAGCGGCTTCTTCCCGCTCGGGGTTGCCATTGCCATCATTGCTGTCATTCGTCTGCTGCAGGGATGGCGCGCGCAATTCGCCGAGCCGAATGCGCAAGACTGGTACCAGCCCGATCGCTGGCCGGAGTTTCACTATTATCACTTCGCGATCTGCTTCGGCCTCGTGCCGGCAGTCGTTTACTTCATCACCTACATCCCGGTGACGGGGTTCTCGATTTCAGGCTTGGTCGAGGCGCAGCGGCGCATCTTCGCGGAAAATTCCGCCTGGCACCCGCCGCATCTCTACATGAGCTCGTGGCCGTCCTGGCCGCTTCTGATGCGTCCGATCTGGTATCAGTTCGACAAGATCGCCGACGACCGCTTCCAGGCCATGATCTTCCTCGGCAATCCCCTGATCATGTGGCCTGCGCTGGCGGCGCTTGCGATCTGCGTGCGCGATTTCGTCGTCGCGCGGCGCACGCAGGCGTTTTTGATTCTCGCCTTCTATATCGGGCCGTGGCTGGCCTGGGCGATGCTGCCCCGCACCATCGGGTTCATCTACTACTATTTGCCGTCGGCGACGGTCGCCTCGCTGGCGCTGGTCTATGTGCTGACGCAAGGCGAACGCGCGCCGCCGCGCTGGGCGCTATGGGCATTCGTGGCGGCCTCGGCGGCCGGCTTCCTGGCACTGTTGCCGATCTCGGCCTCGGCAATGGGAACGTCGATGCAGACTTATCAGCGCCTGATGATTTTTCAGAGCTGGATCTAAAACCAGCCGAACCAGGCCACGCGCCGCATAGTCAGGTGGTGGCGGTGATAGCTCGGCCAGTAGACCGGGAAGGGCTCCCAGTAGGCATAGCGGCGATTGTGCTTGCGCGCGTGGCGGCGGGGCTTGCGCACCGTGGTTTCGGTTGCCGGCGCAGTTGACTGAGTTGTGTCGGGCACGATCGGGGGACGCGGCACGCTTGCGGCGGGCGTTGCGGCATTGGCTGGCGCGGCTGCTTGCTCGGCGTTCCCGCGAACGGGTGCGCAGGCAAGCAGGGCTGCAAAGGCGATACCGAGCGAACGGGTCTTCATGGCCGTGATCCCTGGTGGAGGCCGCCCGCCGGTGAGGGCGGGCGGACCTGGTGTGATGCCGTTATTTCGCGGCCGTCTTGCTGGTTTCCATGTTGACCACCTGGACGCGACGGTTGGCCGGATCCAGCGGCGCATTCGCATCCTTCGGCTTGGTCTTGCCGTAGCCGACGGTCACGAGGTCGCTGCCGTTGATACCGAACTTCTCGGTCAGGTAGCGCTTGATGGTGTCGGCGCGGCGCTCGGAGAGGCCCTGATTGTATTCCTCGCTGCCGATCGCATCGGTGTGGCCGGCGACCACGAAGGTCGAACCCTTCAGGGTCGGATCGGACAGCGCCTTGCCGAGTTCCTGCACGGCCTGCACCGAGGTCTTGGCGATGTCGGCCGAGTTGTAGTCGAAGCGGATCTCGAGATCGATCTTCGGCTTGGTCGCAGCGAGCTGGGCTACCTCCTCACGCTCGCCGAGCGAGAGCGATCGCGTCGAGCGGTTGCGCAGCGAGTTGATGAATTTCGCTTCCTTGGCCTGGGCCGCCGGGTCGACCTGCTGGCCGCCGGCCGACAGGCCGCGCGTCAGCGACTTCGGCTGCAACGCCTTGGCGATCTGGTCTGCGGAAATCACATTGTCACCGGCCAGCGCCAGGCCCGCCGTCATCGACAGCGCGGCGCCGAGCGCAATGGCCGTAATTCCGGAAAGTCTGGAAATGCTGGTCATGGTCGTCTTCCTCTGGGGTTACGCCTGCAAGGATTGCCTGCATGCGTCTTGGATGGTCGTACCTTAAGGCAGGTTCAAATCGCCGAGTGTGACTGAAGTCACTGGTAAACCGTGGCGATCTCGCCGCTTCTCGGCGCCGGCGGGTCTCCCGTGGGCGCGGCGCAAGGACATTGCGCCATTATTAGCTGCTCTTGGCCGCCAGTGCTCCACTTTTGGGCTGTTTCGAGCGTTCGTTTCAGCGAATTGGGGTCGCGTCGCAGCGCCGTTCGGATGGGTTCGACCGCGGCGAAATCCTGTGTGATCGGGATCACGATAGCCACATTAAGAAGTGTCCAGATTGCCGTCATGGATCAGGGCTTCACGCGCGCGGCGACGTTCGGGTGAAATACCGGCTCGCCGCACTGTCAGCCGCAAGTCGTCTCATCAGCGCCAGCAGCGATGCCTTCGCCGAGAAGCGCGTCGCCATCGTCGTCGGCTACGGCGCCTATGAGTGAGAATGTGCCGGCGCTGCCCAATCCGGCAGTCGATGCCAATTCGATGGCGAGGCTGCTGCGCAACGTCGGCTTCGAGGTCGTCGAAGGCGCAACCTTGCCCGCGACAGGATGACGAAAAAGCTCCTCGACTTCCGCAAGAAGGCCGAGGGCGCCGACGTCACGCCTGTTCTTCCATGCCAGCCACGGCATCCGCATGATGGCGATCTTCTGGTGACAACACAGCAAGACGGTTCGGAGCGGCCGCCTTTCATTTTCTGCAGCTGCATCACGTTCATCAAGTCGTTCGTGTTCCATCGATGCAACAATCGCTCCGTACAAAAACGGAGAATGCGCGTTGCATCAACTTCGCGCTTTACAGTTCGAAATCACAATGCTGGTGTTGATATGTCGCGCGAGCGCCGATCTGCGAACACGAAT
>DATEJC010000299.1:0-9779 GCA_035278345.1 Bradyrhizobium sp.
GTGAATGGATTTGCGGAACGTGCCGATGAAAGCGGCGAGATCGCCGATGCGCGCCGGCAGCACGGCCTCGATGCGCTCCCGCACACGGCGCGCCACCACGGGCGATGCACCGCCGGTACCGACGGCGACGACCACATCGCCTCGATCGACAATGGCGGGGAAGATGAAGGTGGAATGCACGAGGTCGTCCATCACATTGACGGGCAGTCCGACCGATTTCGCGCGCACCGACATCGCAACACCAATGTCGCCCGCACCCGCGCAGAGAATCGCGATGACGCCCTTGAGGTCAGCGGCGAGCGGATCGCCCTTTGCGATCTCGATGCGGGCGGCATCCTCAATCCCGCCGAGGTCATGGTTGCCGTCGGTCGCATACCAGCGCACGCGCGCGCCGGCCGAAATCAAGAGGCGCAGTTTCGCACGCGCGAGATCGCCTGCGCCGACCAGCAGGACCGGTCCACTTTGCAGATCGAGGAAGACGGGCAGATACCGCATGCGCTTTTCCAGCTTCGGGGTTGACTGAAATTATTTTCTCTCTAAGTGTGCCGCAAGCCCGAAATAGAGAAAATTATTTCTTCTAAATTGCGGCTTGCAGATGGAATTTTCGCCTATCCGGACTGAGGTCGAAGAGATGGATGTTCTCACCAACGAATCCGCGAAGGCGCGGCTACGCCAGGCACCGCTGATCAAAGCATCTTCCGTGCCGAAAATTGTCCCGCCATCGATGGATCACCTCGACCAGCTCGAGGCGCAGAGCATCTACATTTTGCGCGAGGCGTTTGCGCGGCTGAAGAAGCTCGCGCTGCTGTGGTCGCTGGGCAAGGACTCCAACGTCATGATCTGGCTGGCGCGCAAGGCGTTCTTCGGCCGCGTGCCCTTCCCCGCGATGCATGTCGACACCGGCAAGAAGTTCGCGGAGATGTACGCCTTCCGCGACCGCTATGCGAAGGAATGGGACCTCGATCTTCGCGTCGAGCCCTGCCCGCCGATCGATGCGGTCGATCCGACACTGCCGCCCGCGGCGCGCTCGGCCGCGCGCAAGACCGAAGGTCTCAAGCTCGCACTCGCCAAGCACGGCTTTGACGGCCTGATCGCCGGCATCCGCCGTGACGAGGAAGCAACCCGCGCCAAAGAGCGCGTGTTCTCGCCGCGGGGCCTCGAAGGCGAATGGGATGTGCGCGACCAGCCGCCGGAGTTCTGGGACCAGTTCAACGCCTCGCCGCCGCAGGGCGCGCATTTGCGCATCCACCCGATTCTGCATTGGACCGAGGCCGACATCTGGGCCTACACCAAGCGCGAGAACATCCCGATCATTCCGCTCTACATCGCGAGCAACGGCAAGCGCTATCGCTCGCTTGGCGACCAAGACATCACCAATCCCGTCACTTCCACGGCATCCAACATCGACGAAATCCTCGCCGAGCTCGACGCCACCAAGGTGCCGGAGCGCGCGGGCCGCGCGCTGGACCACGAGACCGAAGACGCTTTCGAGCGACTGCGAGTCGCCGGCTATCTCTGACGAATTCCTGCTGTGAGCGCTGCCATGAACATGATCGTTTCCCCTGCCCTCTCGGCAACACCCAACGGCACGACGCGTCCGCAGGTCCGCATCGTCATCGTCGGTCATGTCGACCACGGCAAGTCCACCCTCGTCGGCCGCCTGCTGCACGAGACCGGCAGCCTGCCCGAAGGCAAGCTGGAAATGCTGAAATCCGTCAGCGCCCGGCGCGGCATGCCGTTCGAGTGGTCGTTCCTGCTCGATGCGCTGCAGACCGAGCGCGACCAGGGCATCACCATCGACACCACGCAGATCCGCTTTCGCACCCGCTCGCGCGACGTCGTGCTGATCGACGCGCCCGGCCATGCCGAATTCTTGCGCAACATGATCACCGGCGCGTCGCAGGCCGATGGCGCGGTGCTGATCATCGACGCGCTGGAAGGCGTGCGCGACCAGACGCGGCGGCATGGCTATCTCCTGCATCTGCTTGGGATCAAGCAGGTCGCTGTCGTGGTCAACAAGATGGACCGCGTCGATTTCAGCGCAGCGCGTTTTGCGGAAATTTCGGCTGAGATCACCGCGCACCTCACCGACCTTGGCGTGACGCCGACGGCGGTGATCCCGATCTCGGCGCGCGACGGCGACGGCGTTGCCGCGCTCACGAAAAACATCGCCTGGTACAGAGGCCCGACCGTGGTCGAGGCGCTGGATACGCTGGAGCCGGCACGGGCGCTCGAAGCTCTGCCGCTGCGGTTGCCGGTGCAGGCGATCTACAAGTTCGACGACCGCCGCATTGTTGCAGGTCGTATCGAGTCCGGCAGCCTTATTGCCGGCGACGAGATCGTCATCATGCCCGCGGGCAAGATCGCAAAGATCCGCTCGGTCGAAAGCTGGCCGTTGACGCCAGTGGAAGGCCGGCAGGGCGCGGGCCGTTCGGTCGGTATCACGCTCGACCGCGAACTCTTCATCGAACGCGGCGACATCATCGCCCATGCGGGGACCTCCCCACGCGATACCCGGCGCCTCCGCGCGCGAATCTTCTGGCTACACGACAAGCCGCTCGCCAAGGGCGATTCGATTCTGGTGCGCCTCGGCACCCGCGAGACCCGCGCCAATGTGGTCGCGATCGAAAAGGCGATCGATCCCGGCGCGCTCTCGAACGAGGAGAACAAACAGATCGCACGCAATCATGTCGGCGAGATCGACATCTCGCTGGCGCAGCCGGTCGCGGCCGATCCGCACGGCGAAAATCCGCGCACCGGCCGCCTCGTCATCGAGGTCAACGGCCGCATCGCCGGCGGCGGTCTCGTGCTGTCGGTCGATGCCGGACAGCGCGCGGCTCCCATCGACATCGTGCCGGTGGAATCGGCGCTGCGCCCCGACGAGCGCTCGGCGCGCTATCGCCACAACGGCGCGGTGATCTGGCTCACCGGCCTGCCCGGCGCCGGCAAGTCGACGCTGGCGCGCGCGCTGGAGCGCCGTCTGTTCAGCAATGGCGGCTCGCCGATCCTTCTTGATGGAGACACGCTGCGCGCCGGCCTCAATGGCGATCTCGGCTTTACGCCGCAGGATCGCAGCGAAAACATCCGCCGGCTGGCGGAGGTCGCGACGCACCTCGCGCGCAACGGGCACATCGCCATCGTCGCCGCCGTCTCGCCCGCAAAGGACGATCGCGACGCCGCGCGCCGCATCGCCGGTGCCGCGTTCCGTGAGATCTATGTCTCGACGCCGGCCGAAGTCTGCGAGAGCCGCGATCCCAAGGGTCATTACGCCAAGGCGCGTGCGGGCACGCTGCAGTCGTTCACCGGCATCGGCAACGACTACCAGCCGCCGACCGGGGCTGAACTGGTGCTCGACACCTCCTCGCGCTCGGCGGCGGAGGCGACCGAAGCGATCGAGCAGATGCTGGCCAAGACCGGCGTCCTGTTCGACGAACTGACTGATCTCGCCGCCAATATCTGAGGCATTCCCAGAGCGGTTTTTACGGCTTTGGGGGCCTTCTCATCCTGCCGGCTTGTGGCTAAAAGGGCGCCTTGAACGCCGCCCCCTTGGGGCGCTTTTTGCGTTTTCTCCCTGAAAACATCCACAAATCGCCATTTCTGCCGAGAAAGTCCTCATGAAGCGCGTCGATGCCCACGGATTGAAAATTGCCCCTGTCCTGTACGATTTCATCGAAAAGGAGGCGACCCCCAAAACCGGGATTTCGCCCGACGCCTTCTGGGCGGGGCTTGCCGCCATCCTCAAGAAGCTCGCGCCGAAGAATGCCGAGCTCCTGAAATTCCGCGACACGCTGCAGGAGAAGATCGACGCCTGGCATCGCGCCAACAAAGGCAAGCCGGTCGATATCAATGCCTACACCGCCTTCCTCAAGGAAATCGGCTACCTCCTGCCCGAACCCGCGACGAAGAAGGTCGAGACCGCCAACGTCGACGAGGAGATCGGCAAGATCTGCGGCCCGCAGCTGGTCGTTCCCCTCACCAATGCGCGCTATGCGCTGAACGCGGCGAATGCGCGCTGGGGCTCCCTGTACGACGCCTTCTACGGCACCGATGCGATCCCGCATGATCCGAGCGAATCCGGCAAGGGCTACAACAAGGCGCGCGGCGACAAGGTGATCGCCAAGGCAAAATCCTTCCTCGATGCCGCCGCGCCGCTCGCCACCGGCAACCACAGCGACGTCACCGGCTACAGCGTGGTCGCCGGCCAGCTCTCGGCCAAGCTGAAGAGCGGCAATGCCACCGCGCTGAAAACGCCGTCGCAGTTCGCGGGCTACCAGGGCAATGTCGAAGCACCGTCCGCCGTGCTGCTCGTCAACAACGGCATGCATGTCGAGATCAAGATCGACCGCAAGCACATGATCGGCAAGGACGATCCGGCCGGCGTTGCCGATATGATCCTGGAATCGGCGGTCTCGACCATTCTCGACATGGAGGACAGCGTCGCTGCTGTCGATGCCGAGGACAAGGTGCTGGTCTATCGCAACACGCTAGGCCTGATGAACGGCACGCTCGCCGCCGACTTCGAGAAGGGCGGCAAGACCCTGACCCGTTCGCTCAATACCGATCGCATCTACAAGACGCCCGCTGGCGGCGAGCTGAAGCTGCACGGGCGCAGCCTCTTGTTGATGCGCAATGTCGGCCATCACATGTACACCGACGCCGTGCTCGACGAGAAAGGCGAGGAGATTCCGGAAGGCATTCTCGACGCCGCGGTGGCCGGCCTGCTCGCGATCCATGACCTCAAGGGCAACTCCAAGGTCAGGAACAGCCGCAAGGGCTCGGTCTATATCGTCAAGCCGAAGATGCACGGCCCGGATGAAGTCGCGCTGACCTGCGAGCTGTTCGGCGAAGTCGAGAAGATGCTGTCGCTGCCGGCCGACACCATTAAGGTCGGCATCATGGATGAGGAGCGCCGCACCACGGTCAACCTCAAGGCCTGCATCCAGAATGCATCGAAGCGCATCTGCTTCATCAACACCGGCTTCCTCGACCGCACCGGCGACGAGATCCACACGTCGATGGAGGCGGGTCCCATGATCCGCAAGAACGACATGAAGGCGCAGCCCTGGATCAAGGCCTATGAGGACTGGAACGTCGATAACGGCCTGATCGACGGCCTGCCCGGCCACGCCCAGATCGGCAAGGGCATGTGGGCCGCGCCCGACAAGATGGCGGACATGCTTGCGCAAAAGATCGGCCATCCGCAGGCCGGCGCCACCACGGCGTGGGTGCCCTCGCCGACCGCAGCGACGCTGCACGCGCTGCATTATCACCAGGTCAACGTCGCCGCGCGCCAGCAGGAACTCGCCAGGGGCGGACCGCGTGGCAAGCTCTCCGACATCCTCACCATCCCGGTGTCGCAGTCGAACTGGGCGCCCGACGATGTAAGGCAGGAGATCGACAACAACTGCCAGGGCATTCTGGGCTATGTCGTGCGCTGGATCGACCAGGGTGTCGGCTGCTCAAAGGTGCCTGACATCCACGACGTCGGCCTGATGGAAGACCGCGCCACCTTGCGCATCTCGAGCCAGCATCTGGCGAACTGGCTGCATCAGGGCGTCATCACCCGCGACCAGGTAATGGAGTCACTGAAGCGGATGGCCGTGGTCGTCGACCAGCAGAACGCCGGCGATCCCCTCTACAAGCCGATGGCGCCTTCGTTCGACGGCGTCGCCTTCAAGGCAGCCTGCGACCTCGTCTTCAAGGGCCGCGAGCAGCCGAACGGCTACACCGAGTTCATCCTGCACGCGCGCCGCAAGGAGGCGAAGGCGGCGGGTTGATCGCCCGGCGATCATCCAAAGACGACAGCCCCGGCCGCTGCCGGGGCTTTTCTTTGGGCCGTTGCCTAGACCACCGCGAGGTATTTCAACAGCGAGATCACGCCGAGCACGATGACGATCACCCGGCAGATCTGCTTGGCGCGGCCGTCGAGCGGCAACAGATTGATCAGATAGAGGATGAGAATAACGACAAGGAATGTGACGAGCGCACCGACAAGCATCGGAAGACCCCTTTTGCAATGACCGCGCTGTTGACCGGTCATTAACTCGGCGCCGCTGCGGAAGTTCCCGCCCCGGAACCCGCCATCGGTGCAAAAATACCTGCAATTTCAATGCTCCGGGATCTTTCGCTGTCTAAGTTTTTACCCTTTTCAGTCCAAATGCCCCGGGGATCTTTGGGGGATTTCATGCTCGATCGTTTGACGGTTTCCGCCTTGCTGAAGGCGGTGATCCTGGTTACCGCGCTGTTTGTGGTTGTCGGCTTTTCCGTGAGCGCATGGAATTCCTGGGATCGGCTGCACCAGGCGAACCGCATCGCCGGGGTAGCCAATGCCTCGGCCGATCTCTTCAAGGCGATGCACAATATTCGCTCAGACCGGCCGACCACCGCGCGGGTGGCCAATTCAGATACGCCGATCGATCCCGAGACCGAGAAATACATCCGCAATATTCACGACCGCGAAATGCCCGCGCTCAGCAAGGCGATCGCAGCGCTCGGTGAGCTGGAATTCCCGGGCAAGCAGACTCTGGTGCCGGACCTCGAGAGCCGCTTCAAGGTGCTCGGTGCGTTGCAGAAGGAGTTTTGGGAAACGATCCGCCAACCCAAATCCGCGCGCCGGCCGGCACTTGGCAAGGACTATCTGGAAACGTCGACGGCGCTCCTGGAGTCGCTGGACAAAATCTCCTCGACGCTTGCGGTCATGATCAACCATCAGGATCCCATGATCGACCAGTTGCTGGCAATCAAGCAGATCGCCTGGCTGTTGCGCAACACCGCAGGCGAAACCTCCGTGATCGTTTCCAATGCGCTCGGCACCGGCAAGTCCAGCGCCGATGCACGCATCGCCTACACCAAGCTGCTGGGCGGCATCGACATCGCCTGGCAGGCGCTGGAGCTGACCGCGGCCGGCATGCAATTGCCGCCGGCGCTTTCGAGCGCGATTGTCGCCAACAAGACCGCCTATTTCGATCCATCCTATGTCGGCTTGCGCGACCGCCTGTTGTCGGCCGTGCTCGCGGGGGAAAAGCCCGAGATGCCGGCAAGCCAATGGAGCCCGCTCTCGGTCGCCCGCCTCGCCGCCGCCGTCGGCGTGTCGGAAGCCGCCCTCGAAGCGGCCAAGGAGCATACGCAAATCGAGCGATCGGCGGCGGAGCGTTCGCTGATCCTGCAGGTCGCGCTGCTCATCATCGCCATCGCACTCGCCTGCGCGGCGATGACGGCGGTCAGCCGCCGTGTCATCCGACCGCTGCATAACATGCGTGACGCCATGCTCAAGGTCGCCGCCGGAGATCTTGCCGTCGACACCGGCTATGCCGTACGCCGCGACGAGATCGGCGCGCTGGCCGGCGCGCTCGAGACCTTCAAGCAGCAGGCAACCGAGAAGCTGCGTATCGAGGCGCAGGAGCGCGAACGCAATGCCGTCGCCGCGGCGCGCCAGCAGGCGATCGAAGGTTACGTCGGAGAATTCGAGATCGTGGTGCGGCAGATGCTCGAGCAGCTCGGCGATGCCTCGGGCCAGATGCGTAACACCTCAACAAGTCTGTCGACCGTGTCGCGGCAGACCAACGCGCGCGTCCAGGTCGCCGAGAAGGCCTCCGGCGATGCATCGATGAGCGTGGACAGCGTGGCTGCGGCCTCCGAGGAGCTGTCGGCCTCGATCAACGACATCAGCCAGCAGGCTGCGCATGCCGCGGGCATCGCGAGCCGCGCCGTCAACCAGACGCGTCAGACCGACAGCACCGTCCAGGGGCTCGTCAATTCCGCCGGACGGATCGGCGAAGTGGTGGGCCTGATCAACACGATCGCTGCGCAGACCAATCTGCTCGCACTCAACGCCACCATCGAGGCGGCACGCGCCGGAGAGGCCGGCCGCGGCTTCGCGGTGGTTGCCTCCGAGGTCAAATCGCTGGCGACCCAGACCGCAAAAGCGACTGAGGAAATCTCGGAACAGATCGCCGACATCCAGAAGGTGGCGGCCGAAGCGGTCGACGCCATCAAGGGCATCGGCGGCATCATCGGCGAAGTCAACGAAGTCGCCACGGCCATTGCCGCCGCCGTGCAGGAACAGGGGGCTGCGACCCAGGAGATCACCCGCAGCACCCAATATGCGGCGCAAGGCACCAGGCATGTCTCGGAGAACATCACCGGCGTGAAATCCGACGCCGATGCTGCCGCGGCCGCGGCCGACGATGTCAAGCAGGCCTCGGAGACGCTGGAGACACAGAGCCAGCGGCTTGGCGGCCAGGTGACGCAGTTCCTCGCCAAGATCCGCGCGGCGTAACCGGTTCTCCTTTATCACCGCGTCATGCCCGGGCTTGTCCCGGGCATCCACGTCTTTCTATCGTCTTCTATCGCCTTTCTATCACCGAACCAAAGTCGTCGATGGGCCCGGCCATGACGACGAGGAAATCTCTAGTTCCTGCCCTTCGCCACCACGGGCGGCGGCCGGTAGCGCTGCTTGATGCGCTCGGAAGCCGGCGAGAAGTTCACCGAGGCGCCGCGCTTGTCGGCGCTCTGGTTGGCCACCACGAGGCCGTTCGCGCCGGCGACGATGTCGCCCTTGCGCAGAGTCGGATCCTTCTCCGGCTCGATCTGGGCAAGGCCAACGGAATCCTTGCCATTGCAGGTGCAGCCGGACACGAGTTCGTTGCGGTAGCGGAAGGCGTTTTGCAGCTTCGAATAGGGCTTGCCGTTCTCTGTCGCGGCATCGTCGATGGCGCTGCCATAAACCACTTCGGTCTCCGCCTTCGGACAGAGACTGTTGCAAGCGGTGGTGCGGCTCCCGCTGTCGTTGCCCGTGATCGGAAAGTAGCGGCCGTCGCAGGTGCGCACGCAATAGGCCTGACCGCTGCCGCTGGCCCGCTGCCGCGGCTCGGGCTGCTGGAAATTGTCGCCAAACGGCATCTGCATCGGCGCGCGGGGGCGGCCAAACCCCCGGAAGAAGTTCGAGAAGAAGTCCTGCGCCTGCGTCGGTGGCACGAGCGTGGCGACGGCAAGCGCTGCCGCCACGCCAATTGTCCAACGCTTGACGTTACGCACTGCCATCACCACCACCTCAATTGACCCGCGTCGCCAGCGCCGCAGTCGCGGCCGGCCGCGACGGGTGGCGCGCCTCGATCGGCGCGTTCTTCGGTAGCACCACCACCTTGGTGCCGACATCGACGCGGCCGAACAGGTCGATCACGTCCTCATTGGTCATGCGGATGCAGCCGGAGGAGACGAACTTGCCGATGGTGGAGGGATCGTTGGTGCCGTGAATGCGGTACTGGCTGGTGCCGAGATAGATGGCGCGCGCGCCGAGCGGATTGCCGAGACCGCCGGCCATGAAGCGCGGCAGATAGGGCTGGCGCGCGACCATTTCGGCGGGCGGATACCAGTCCGGCCATTCCGCCTTGCGGCTGATGGTTTGCACGCCCGACCAGGTGAAACCCTCGCGGCCGACGCCGACGGCGTAACGGATGGCGCGGCCTCCTCCGAGCACGTAGTAGAGCGCGGTGCCCGCGGTATCGATCACGATGGTGCCGGGCACCTCCTGCGTGCCGAAGACGACGGTGGCGCGGCGCAGCCGCTCCGGCAGCGGCGCGGCGGCGCCCTCGTCCGAGGTCACGTAGGCGGACGGAAACGCATTCGGCTGCGCCGACGCATAGCCGAGCGTCTGTGCACCGGCGGTGGAGACGACGATCGGCGCGACCAGCGCCGCGAGCAGGCCCGCGCGGCACCAGGACTGGCGGCGGGAAACGACTGACTGTGTCATGGGATGCCCCGTTGGGATGCGCATCTTG
>DATEJC010000300.1:0-2057 GCA_035278345.1 Bradyrhizobium sp.
CTCGCAACGCCCGATGTCGAGATCAACAAGGTCTTCCGGCTGGTGCGCGACGACGTGATGGAAGCGACGGCCGGCCGGCAGGAGCCATTCACCTACGGCTCGTTGCCCGGAAAAGAGGATTTCTTTTTCGTGAGCAAGTGACGCGCTTGCGAGGTACCCGTGCGGCGAACGCTATTTCCCGCCGCGCCTCGCTTCGATGGCATCCCAGATCTTTGCAGCGATGTCGGGCCCGCCGAGCCGGGCGATGGCGCGGATGCCTGTGGGCGAAGTGACATTGATCTCGGTCAGGTTGCCGTCGATCACGTCGATGCCGACGAACAGGAGCCCGCGCTCGCGCAGCGCCGGCCCGAGCGTGGCGCAGATTTCCCGCTCACGCGGCGACAGCTCGGTCGCCTGCGCCGCGCCGCCGCGCACCATGTTGGAGCGCAGGTCATCGGCCGCCGGCACGCGGTTGACGGCGCCGGCAAATTCGCCGTCGACCAGAATGATGCGCTTGTCGCCGTGCTTCACCTCGGGGAGGAAGCGCTGGATCACCCAGGGCTCGCGGAAGGTGACCGAGAACATGTCGAACAGCGAGCCGAAATTCATATCCTGCGGCATGACGCGGAACACCGCCGCGCCGCCGTGGCCGTGCAGCGGCTTCATCACGACCGCGCCGTGCTGCTCGCGGAACGAGTTGATCTCGTCGAGGTCGCGCGAGATCAGGGTCGGCGGCATTAGCTGCGGAAAATTCATCACGAACAGCTTTTCGGGGGCGTTGCGCACGCTTGCCGGATCGTTCACGACCAGCGTCTTGGGGTGGATGCCCTCGAGCAGATGCGTCGAGGTGATGTAAGCGAGGTCGAAGGGCGGATCCTGCCGCAGCAGGATGACATCGAAGCGGTTGAGCGCCTCGCGCCGGGTCTCGCCCAACGCGAAATGATTGCCTTCCTCGTCGCGCACCGAGAGCTTCTGGACAGGCGCCACCAGTTCGCCCCCGCGCAGCGAAAGCTTGTCGGGCGTGTAGTAGGAGATGCCGTGGCCACGCTTCTGAGCTTCCAGCAGCAGCGCGAAGGTAGAATCGCCGCGGATGTTGATGCGCGCGATGGGGTCCATCTGGACGGCGACGTTCAGTTTCATTTTGGGGTATCCGGCTCTTTCGGTGATGTATTTAAGGGCTGGCGTCGAAGGCTGCCAAGAGATGGCGTGGCAGGCTTCTCGGCGCAATCAGCATGGCGTCAAAACGCATCTCGAATTCTGCATGCTCGGGATGCGCCATCAGCCATGCTTGCGCGGCGTTGATGATGCGCTGCTGCTGGCGCGGCGTCACGGCCCAGGCGGCATCATCGAGGCTGGCGCGGGCCTTGACCTCGACAAAGGCGATGAGGTTGCGCTTGCGCGCCACGACATCGATCTCGCCATAGGGGGTGCGGAAGCGTCTTGCCAGGATGCGATAACCTTTGGCGATGAGAAAGGCGGCCGCGCGGCTCTCGGCGGACAGGCCGGTACGAAAGGCCGCAACGCGTTCGGGCGAGGCGTCTTCAGTCTTCGCCATGCCCGCCTCGGCCTTCCTTGGCTAGCGCCAGCGCGCGGGCATAGACCTCGCGGCGCGGCCGGCCGGAAACCTCGACCGCATGCGCCACCGCGTCCTTGACGCTGTCACGCTTCAGCGAGGCGCGCAGCAGGTCGTCGAGCTCGTGCTCGGCCATCAGCTTGGCGCCGGCCGCGGGTGGGCCGATCACAAGCACAAACTCGCCGCGCGTTTCCAGCCTGTCCGCGCCGGCAGCGAGGTCAGCGACGGGCGCACGCGTGATCTCCTCGTGCAGCTTGGTCAGCTCGCGGCAGATCGCGGCTTCCCGCCCGCCCATGATTTCGGCGAGATCGGCGAGGGTATCCTGCACGCGGTTGCCGGATTCGAACAGCACCAGCGTCGCATCGATCCGCGCAAGCTCGGCCAGCCGCGTGCGCCGCGCGGTCTGCTTCGACGGCAGGAATCCCTCGAAGAAAAAACGGTCCGTCGGCAGCGCCGCGACCGAAAGCGCCGTCAGCACGGAGGAAGCCCCGGGCACGGCGATGAC
>DATEJC010000301.1:0-5569 GCA_035278345.1 Bradyrhizobium sp.
CGAATCCCGGTCGGTGACCGTTGTGTGCGCCGGCGACCTGCTACAGCACCTTGCGCTGCGCGAGGTTCTTCATCAGCGCGCCGACCCCGAAGGTCCACGGCTCGCACTCGTCGCTGCCCCGCATCCGATTGACGAGCGTGCCGAGCTGGGGCGCCGAGATGGTGACGATGTCGTCGCGCTTGTGCGTAAAACCCTGTCCCAGCGCGTCGCGATCCTTGACGGGTGCGAACATGGTGCCGAGGAACAACGCAAAACCATCAGGGTATTGATGAACGCTGCCGATGGTTTGCGCGACAAGATCGGTCGGATCGCGGCTGATCTTGCCAATCGAGGAATGGCCATCGAGAACAAAGCCATCCGCACCTTTCACGGTGAGGCCGACATCCATCTGCCTGACATCGTCGAGCGAGAACGTCCTGTCGAACAGGCGCAGCAGCGGACCGATGGCGCAGGAGGCATTGTTGTCCTTGGCCTTGGAGAGCAGCAGCGCCGAGCGGCCCTCGAAGTCGCGCAGGTTGACGTCGTTGCCGAGCGCCGCGCCGACGATCTTGCCGCGGCTCGACACCACCATTACCACTTCCGGCTCCGGATTGTTCCAGGTCGATTTCGGATGCAGCCCGGCATCCATGCCCGTGCCGACCGAGGACAGCACCGGCGCCTTGGTGAAGACCTCCGCGTCGGGGCCGATGCCGACTTCGAGATACTGGCTCCAGGCATTCTGGTCGATCAGCACCTGCTTCAGCTTCATCGCCTGCGCCGAGCCGGGCTTGAGCTTCGACAGATCGTCGCCGACCAGCCGCACAACTTCCTTGCGGATCGCCTCGGCCGAGGCCGGATTGCCGCGTGCCCGCTCCTCGATCACGCGCTCCAGCATCGAGATCGCAAAGGTGACCCCGGCCGCCTTTAGCACCTGCAGATCGACCGGCGCAAGCAACCACGGTTTTGTGCGGTCGCGGCGATCCGGCGGCGTGTTGGCCAGAATGCCGTCGAGATCGCCGAGGCGCGTCCCCTTCGCGGCCTGCAGCGCGCCGGCCGGATCGTCCTGCTCGCACAGGGCGCTCACGGTCGAGAAGCTGGCGCTGACGTCGAACACGCCGTCGCCGCGCACCGCGACCACCGCCGGGCCGCCTGCGTCAGGTAACCAGACGCGCCCGACGAGCGTACCCGATGTGCCGTCCTGCGGCAGAACGTCCGTTGCCGAAAGCGCAATCATGATTCCTCCCCTCTTATTTTCCAGATCCCGCGGCTAGTGCGCCTTGAGAATGCGTTGCCAAATCGTGCCCCCGAGCTGCTTCCAGCCCAAATAGAAGTACAGCACGATCAGCGCGAACAGCAGCAGCGCCGGCCATCCACTCAACTTGAAACCGTCGCTGGTCAGGTTCCCAGTGAGGGCGCCGATCACATAGCCGCCGACGAAGAAGACCGTCAGGAAATCGAGAAAGCCGGCGAGGCCGCGCCGCCAGAATGGCTTTGTGGCGGGAATGCTTGGCGGATCGGACATCATGCTTCTCCCGGTGACGCGGCGGCATTCACCGCCAGGGCTCAACGATGATCTTGGTATGCTTTTCCGGATTGGCGAGATCGGCGAAGGCTTGCGCCACGCCGTCGATGCCGACGCTGCCGGTGACCAGCGAAGCCGCATCGACCGTGCCTTCGGCGATCAGGCGCAGCGAATGCGCGAATTCCTCCGGCGTGTAGCCAAGCACATATTGGACGTTGAGCTCCTTGAGGATGCCGAGCATCGGCTCGGAGCGGTCGCTCTCCATGCAGACGCCGACCACGACGATTTTGGCATCGCGCGGCGCCCCCTCGAACACCTGCTGCAACAGCCCGGGCACGCCGACGCATTCGAAGATCAACGCAGGTTTCAGCGCCGGCAGCATCGCCTGCAGCGGCGGACGCGCCGCCTTCTCTTCTGGCGACATCTGGGCTTGCTCGGCCCAACTGGCGTAAGTCTGGCTGCGCGCGGGATCGACCACGAGATCGGCGCCTATTTTCTCGGCGAGCGCACGGCGCGTCGGCGAATAATCAGCGGCGACGATCGGATGCAGGCCGCGAAGTTTCAGCGCTGCGATCACCGCAAGCCCGACCGGACCGCAGCCGATCACCAGGGGCACCTCGCCGCCACTGATATTGGCCTTCGCCACCGCATGAACACCAACCGCGAGCGGCTCGGTCAGCGCGGCATGCTGCGCCGGCAAGCCGTTCGGCACCTCGAGCAGCAAGGGCTCGCTGAGCAGCATGCGCTCGGCATAGCCGCCGACATTGTCGTTGGAATAGCCGATGCCTTGAATTCCGTCCGGCGTCAGCAGCGCCGGAAGCGAGCAGACTTTTGTGCCGGGCTTCAGCTTGCGCTCCGTGCCCGGACCGTAGTCGAGCACCTCGCAGCAGAATTCATGGCCGAACACGACGTCGCGGTTGAGGTCCATCGGCTTGCGGTGGGGAAAGTGCTTTGCCAGCTCCACCATGCGGTGGGCGTGCTGACGCGCGTGCAGATCGGAGCCGCAGATGCCGCAGGCAAGCGTCTTGACCAGCACCTGCCCTGCCCCGGGATTCGGCTCCGGCCAGCTGTCGGCCACGATCTGACCGTTGCGGAAAATGGCGGCGCGCATTCTTGCTTTTCCTCCCGTTCTGGTTCCTGTCTCACAGGACGGCGGAGAAGGAAAGCGGGAAAAGCGGTTGCGGGAGCGTTCGCGCCGACCGCTCAGGCGTTGGGCGAGGACTCGCCGACCGCCTGCAGCAGTTGCGAGCGCCGCACGCGCTCGCGATGGGCGGTGTAAAGGCCGCTGGCCACGATAAAGCCGGCGCCGATCACGGTCCACTTGTCCGGGATCTCGCCAAACACGAAGTAGCCGAGCAGGCTGACCCAGAGCAATTGGGTGTAGGAGAACGGCGCGAGCACGGAGGCATCGGCGTAGCGGAAGGCGAGCACGACGATCCATTGACCCGCCGTGGAAGCGATGCCGATGAAGATGCCGAAGGCAACGGCCTGCCAGGTCGGCGTGACCCAGACGAACGGCACCAGCGCCGACAGGATGAGCACGCCGGCGATCGACGAATAGGTCATGGTGGTGATGGCGCGCTCGGTGCCGGTCAACATGCGCGTCATGATCAGCGTGCACGCCCAGCACAGCGCCGAGACCAACGGGAAGATCGCGGCGGCATGGAACGCCGAAGTGCCCGGCCGCAGGATGATGAGAACGCCGAGCAGGCCGACGCCGGTCGCGATCCAGCGCCGCAGGCCGACGACTTCATTCAGGAAGACGATCGACAGCGCCGTGACGAACATCGGCGCCACGAAGCCGGTGGCGGAGGCTTCCGCGATCGGCAGGAAGCTCAGGCCCGTGATGAAGAACAGCGACGAGCCGAGCACAGTGGCGCCGCGCATGAAATGCAGCTTCCGCCGATCCGTCTTCATCGCGTAAAGCGGCGAGCCCGGAATCATCGCCGGCGTCATGATCAGCGCGAAGACCAGAAACCTGATCCAGGTGATCTCGATCGAGGGCAGCGACGAAGCGAGATACTTTGCTGTCACATCCGACAGGCCGAGGAACACGGTCGAGGCCAGGATCAGCGCGATTCCCTTGAACGGCAGATCGGGGCGCGCGAGCGCCTTCGGCTTTGCAGGCTTGCGTTCGGGCAAAGATACGGGAGCGCTGTCCAGCCTGGCGGCTGCGGCGGGGGGCGGATTCACGGCTGGCTCAAGAGGTGGAAAATCGAATCTAACGAAGCTACAAAACGCCAAATGGTGCGCATCTACAAGGCCCGATTGCGGGATGCCGATATGCGCTGTGCGGGACGGCCCGCCGCGTCAACACTTTGTTAAGACTGTGATCGCGCAATGATCGCAATCATGATCACAGCATCGGCAGGCCACGCGGCTTTGGCCCTCGCGGAAAGGCCTTGTCGATCGCGGAAATCTCGCTGGCGCTGAGCACGAGACTCCCGCCACCTGCGTTCTCTGCCGCGTGCTCCGCAGAGGAAGCTTTCGGAATCGGGAATACCGAGGGCGCGCGCGCAAGGAAGCTGAGCGTGACCTGACGCGGCGTCGCCTTGTGCGAATCCGCAATCGATTGCAGCAGTTCGCCGCCCTCGCTGCGCGGCGACGGGAACTCGTTGTGGCCGAACGGCGAATAGGCGACCACGGCGACGCCGTGGCTCTCGCACCAGGGAATCACCGCGTGCTCGATGGCGCGCTCCTGCAGATGATAGAGCACCTGGTTGCAGGCGATCTTGCCGCGGCCCGATACCGCTAGCAATTCGTCGAGATCGTCGGTGTCAAAATTGCTGACGCCCCAGGATCGGATCTTGCCCGCGGCGATCAGCTCCTCGAAGGCAGCCACCGTGTCTTGCAGCGGATAGGAGCCGCGCCAGTGCAAGAGATAACAATCGAGATGATCGGTCTTCAGCCGCTTCAGCGAACGCTCACAGGCGGTGATGGTGCCGCGGCGCGAGGCGTTACTGGGCAGCACTTTCGAGACAAGGAACAACCCGTCGCGCTTTCCGGCGATGGCATCGGCAATGACGAGTTCGGCATCGCCATACATTTCGGCGGTGTCGATGTGGGTCATGCCCGCCTCGATGCCGCGCTGAAGCGCCGCGATGGCGCGCTTGCGGTCGCCACGGTCGAGATACCAGGTCCCCTGCCCGATCACAGGAATCTGCGGGCCGCCCTTGCCGAATGGTTGTTGTCGCATTGCTTGCTCCGTTCCTCTTCACCTTCTCCCCGCTTGCGGAGATGGTCGGGATGAGGGGGAGGTTCTGCAGGCGAGCCCGTGGAGAGTCCCCCTCACCCGCCGCGCAAACGCGCGGCGACCTCTCCCCGCAAGCGGGGCGAGGTGATTATGCGTCCAGCACGCTGATATCGGCCACCAGCACCGTTCCCGTCGCCGATTCCGTAATGTAGAGGCGTTCCCGCTTCGCGCCGCCGATCGCCACATTGGTGCAGGAACCGCCGGCGCAGGATTTGATCCGCGCGACCATCTCGCCGTTCGGCGCGAACACGAAGACATGGCCGAGCGAGGCGTGGCCGACGAACAAACGGCCGGCGGCATCCATGGTCATGCCGTCGGGTCCGCTCGGGCCGAACATCGAGCAGAAGCGGCCGACCTTGGAAACGCTGCCGTCCTTCATGAACGGCGCGCGCCACACCGCGTTGTCGCGCGTCATGGCGACGAACAGCACGCTCTCGGCGGGATCGAGCACGAGGCCATTCGGGCTGATGCCGGTGTCGATGAGGCAGCTGAGCTCGCCGCTTGTTCGCAGGCGATAGACGCGGCCGGTCGGATCGTGCAGTCCGGTCTGGCCCTGGTCTGTGAAATAGATGTCGCCGTTTCTCGCGATGTGCAGGTCGTTGCAGCCCCTGAACGACTCCGAGCTGCGCGCGGTGAGGATCGGCAGCATTTTGCCGGCGCGCGCATCGCACTCCATGATCCCATGCATGTAGTCGGCAATGAGGATGCGCCCCGCGGCATCGATCTTCAGCCCGTTGGGCCAGCCGTCATATTCGACGACAAGCGTCCACTTCTTGTCGGGCGAGATTCGGAAGATGCGCCCGAAAGGGATGTCA
>DATEJC010000302.1:0-2534 GCA_035278345.1 Bradyrhizobium sp.
ATCGGCGCTTCGGCCGCCGTCATCAACGCCATCACGGATGCGATCGGCAACAACAGACTGGAAATGCCGGCATCGCCCGACCGCGTCTGGCGCGCGATCCAAGGCTAAGGGAGGAAGCACCATGTACGAGACCACCTATCACCGCGCTTCCTCGGTCGACGAGGCCGCAACGCTCTTTGCCAAGGGCAAGGAAGCGAAATACCTCGCCGGGGGACAGACGCTGCTGCCTGTCATGAAGCAGCGGCTTGCCGCTCCGTCCGACGTGATTGATCTGGCGAAGATCAAGGATTTGGTCGGCGTCGTCGCGACCAACAACGGCATCGAGATCAAGGCCGCGACTACGCATTACGACGTCGCCCAGAACGCCGATGTGAAGAAGGCGATCCCGGCGCTGGCGCATCTGGCATCCCTGATCGGCGATCCCGCCGTGCGGCATCGCGGTACCATCGGCGGCTCGCTCGCCAACAATGATCCCGCAGCGGATTATCCCGCCGCGGTGCTGGCGCTGAACGCCACCATCAAGACCAACAAGCGCACGATTGCGGCCGACGAATTCTTCAAGGGGCTGTTCTCGACGGCGCTGCAGGACGGTGAGATCATCACGGCGGTCTCGTTCCCGGTGACGGCGAAGGCGGGCTACGCCAAGTTCCCGCATCCGGCGTCGCGCTTTGCGCTGACCGGCGTGTTCGTGGCAAAGACGCCGGGCGGTGACGTCCGCGTCGCGGCCACCGGCGCCTCGCAAAGCGGCGTCATGCGGGTCGGCGCGATCGAGACGGCGCTGAAAGCGAACTGGTCGGCCGGCGCGCTCGACAACGTCAAGATCTCGGCGGATGGCCTCTTGAGCGACATCCACGGATCATCCGATTACCGCGCCAATCTGGTGAAGGTAATGGCGCAGCGCGCGGTGCAAGCCGCGGGCTGATCTATCCTTCATCAAGCCATGCATGCGGCGCGCAGCGATGCGCGCCGCATTGCCTTTCGGCCAAGATTTGCTTGCCACTGGACCGCGAAGGCGAGACAATTTAGCTAATCAGCTAATTAAAAATTCCGAGGAAACACCCGTGCTCGACAAGCCAGCGTCCCACACCGCCAGCAAGACCTCCGGCCCGCTCTCCGGTTTTCGCATCGTCGAGTTCGCCGGCATCGGCCCCGGTCCCTTCGCCTGCATGATGCTCGCGGACATGGGCGCCGAGGTGGTGACGCTCGACCGTGTCGGCGCCAGCAAGAATATGAAGTCGGTCGCGGGCCGCGGCCGCAAGGTGGTGGAGCTTGATCTGAAGGACAAGGCAGCGGTGGCGCAGGTGCTCGATCTCCTCGCCGGTGCCGACGCGCTGATCGAAGGTTTTCGCCCCGGCGTGATGGAGCGGCTCGGCCTCGGCCCCGACGTTGTGCACGCGCGCAATCCAAAGCTCGTCTACGGCCGCATGACCGGCTGGGGCCAGGAAGGCCCGCTGGCCAACGCCGCCGGCCATGACATCAACTACATCTCCATCACCGGCGCGCTCGCCGCAATCGGCACCAAAGAGAAGCCGGTGCCGCCGCTCAATCTCGTCGGCGATTTCGGCGGCGGGGCACTTTATCTGGTGGTCGGCGTGCTCGCGGCGCTGCTTGAAGCTTCGAAGTCCGGCAAGGGCCAGGTGGTGGACACCGCGATGTGCGACGGCGCGGCCTCGCTGATGTCGATGTTCTTCGACATGACCGCGATCGGCCGCTGGACCGAAGGACGTGACCAGAATTTCCTCGACGGCGGCGCGCATTTCTACGGCGTCTATGAATGCTCCTGCGGCAATTTCATCTCGATCGGCTCGATCGAGCCGCAGTTCTACGCGCTGCTGCGCAAGCACGCCGGTCTCACCGACGCCGATTTCGACGCGCAGATGGACCGCAAGGCCTGGCCCGCGCTGAAGGAGAAGCTGACCAAGGTGTTCAAGAGCAAGTCGCGCGAGGAGTGGTGCAAGATCATGGAAGGCACCGACATCTGCTTCGCGCCGATCCTGACCATGGCGGAAGCGCCGAAGCATCCGCACATGGCCGCGCGAAAGGTATTCGTCGAGCGCCATGGCGTGACGCAGCCCGCGCCCGCCCCGCGCTTCTCGCGGACGCCGTCGGCGATTCGCGAGCCGGAGAGGACGGATATCGCGCAGCTTGCGAGCGCGTGGAAGAAATAGCCGCGGTCGTCCCGGCGAAGGCCGGGACGACAATAACTACGCCGCGTGATCCTGCTCCACCTTCAGCACGCCGCGGCGGATCTGGTCTTCCTCGATCGATTCGAACAGCGCCTTGAAATTTCCCTCGCCGAATCCATCGTCGCCCTTGCGCTGGATGAACTCGAAGAAGATCGGCCCGATCGCGTTGGCCGAGAAAATCTGCAGCAGCACTTTGGTCTGGCCACCGTCGACCACGCCCTCGCCGTCGATCAAAATGCCGTTCTTCTGCAGCCGCGGCACATCCTCGCCATGCCCGGGCAGGCGCGCGTCGATCTTTTCGAAATAGGTGTCGGGCGGTGACGGCATGAACGGCAGGCCGGCTTCGCG
>DATEJC010000303.1:0-17632 GCA_035278345.1 Bradyrhizobium sp.
AAATGTCGAGGGAGTATCAGGCCAAGCAGGCCGCGCTCACCGCCGAGCACATCAAGAAACAGGACATCGTCATCACCACGGCGCTGATCCCGGGCCGGCCCGCGCCAAAGCTCGTCTCCGCCGACATGGTGAAGTCGATGAAGCCGGGATCTGTGCTGGTCGATCTCGCCGTCGAGCGCGGCGGCAATGTCGAGGGCGCCAGGCCCGGCGAGGTCGTCGAACTCGATGGCATCAAGATCGTCGGTTACACCAACGTCGCCGGCCGTGTCGCCGCGTCGGCTTCCGGCCTCTATGCCCGCAACCTGTTCTCGTTCATCGAAACCATGATCGACAAGGCCAACAAGGCGCTTGCCGTGAACTGGGAGGATGAACTGGTGAAGGCGACCGCGCTGACCAAGGACGGCGCCGTGATCCACCCGAACTTCCAGCCGAAATAAGGAGAGAAGCCATGGAGCATATTGCGCAGGCCGTCGATCCCTTCGTGTTCCGGCTGTCGATTTTCGTGCTCGCCGTGTTCGTCGGCTATTTCGTGGTGTGGTCGGTGACCCCCGCGCTGCATACGCCCCTGATGAGCGTGACCAACGCGATCTCCTCGGTGATCGTGGTCGGCGCGCTGCTCGCGGTCGGCGTCGGCATGATCTCCTCAGGCTCGGGCTGGGCGCGCGGCTTCGGCTTCATCGCGCTGATCTTCGCCTGCGTGAACATTTTTGGCGGCTTCCTTGTCACCCAGCGCATGCTGGCGATGTACAAGAAGAAGGCCAAGTAACCAACTAGCGAACGGCCACCACCTCGGGATGGTGAGGAAAACGGGGACCTGAGATGAGCGCCAATCTTTCCGCACTTCTCTATCTGGTGGCAGGCGTGCTGTTCATCCTGTCGCTGCGCGGGCTGTCGAGCCCCGCATCATCCCGCCAGGGTAATCTGTTCGGCATGATCGGCATGGCGATCGCGGTGGGCACGACGCTGGCGAGCCATCCGCCTGCAGATTCCGTCGCCTGGATCCTGGTGATCGTCGGCATCGCCATCGGCGGCGCCATTGGCGCGGTGATCGCGCGCCGCGTGCCGATGACCTCGATGCCTGAACTGGTCGCGGCGTTCCACTCGCTGGTCGGCATGGCTGCAGTGCTGGTTGCCGCCGGCGCCTTCTATGCGCCCGAAGCCTTCGACATCGGCAAGCCCGGCGCCATCCACGCCTCCAGCCTCGTCGAAATGTCGCTGGGCGTTGCCATCGGCGCGCTGACCTTCACCGGCTCGGTGATCGCGTTCCTGAAGCTTTCGGCGCGGATGAGCGGCGCCCCGATCATCCTGCCCGGCCGTCACGTCATCAACATCGTGCTGGCGCTTGCGCTGGTGTTCTTCATCTACGGCCTGGTGCGCTCCGGCAGCGCGCTCGATTTCTGGCTGATCACCATCATCGCGCTGGTGCTGGGCGTGCTGATGATCATCCCGATCGGCGGCGCCGACATGCCGGTCGTGATCTCGATGCTGAACTCCTATTCCGGCTGGGCCGCGGCCGGCATCGGCTTCACGCTGGGCAATTCCGCGCTGATCATCACCGGCGCGCTGGTTGGCTCCTCCGGCGCGATCCTGTCCTACATCATGTGCCACGCGATGAACCGCTCGTTCATTTCGGTGATCCTCGGCGGCTTCGGCGGCGAGACCGCGGCGGCCGGTGGCGGCAGCGGCGAGCAGAAGCCGGCCAAGCTCGGCTCGGCGGATGATGCCGCCTTCATCATGAAGAACGCCTCCAAGGTCATCATCGTGCCCGGCTACGGCATGGCGGTGGCGCAGGCCCAGCACGCGCTGCGCGAAATGGCCGACCTTCTGAAGAAGGAAGGCGTCGAGGTGAAGTATGCCATTCACCCGGTGGCGGGCCGCATGCCCGGCCACATGAACGTGCTGCTGGCGGAAGCCAACGTGCCCTATGACGAGGTGTTCGAGCTCGAGGACATCAACTCCGAATTCGCGCAGGCCGACATCGCCTTCGTGATCGGCGCCAACGACGTCACCAACCCCGCCGCCGAAGAGGACAAGACCTCGCCGATCTACGGCATGCCCGTGCTGCAGGTCTGGAAGGCGGGCACCGTGATGTTCATCAAGCGCTCGCTGGCGTCGGGTTATGCCGGCATCGACAATCCCCTGTTCTACCGCGACAACACCATGATGCTGCTCGGCGACGCCAAGAAAGTTACCGAGAACGTGGTCAAGGCGATGTAAGGGAGCGAGGCGACGTGGCCCTGAACGAGGAGTGGCACCGGTCCCATCCTCGCAAACGCTAGCGGCGGTGCCATGAGCATCCTGAAATGGCTGCTGATCGTCGTCGCCGCCGGCTACATCGGCGGGCTCGCCGCCATGTTCTTCCTGCAGCGCTCGATGCTGTTTCCGATTCCCTCCACCGAGCGCATCGCGCCGTCAGCGGCCGGTTTCCCGCAAGTCGAGGAACATTTGCTGTCCACGGCGGACGGCGAGAAGATCATCGTCTGGCACATGCCCGCCAAGTCGGGTCGGCCCGTCATCCTCTATTTCCATGGCAATGGCGACTATCTCGCCGGCTTCTTCGCGCGCTTCCGCGACCTCGTCGCCGACGGCATAGGCATCGTAGCGCCGGCCTATCGCGGCTATGCCGGCTCCAGCGGCGCTCCGAGCGAGCAGGGGCTGCTGCGCGATGCGGCGGCGGCCTATCAATTCACCTCGGTTCGATACAGTCCCGACCGGATCGTCGCCTGGGGCTTTTCGCTCGGCACCGGCGTTGCGGTGGCGCTGGCCGCCGAGCAGCCCGTCGGCAAGCTGATCCTGGAAGCCCCCTTCAGTTCGACCGCCGATATTGCCGCCTCGCTGTTCTGGTACATGCCGGTGCGGCTGTTGATGCGTGATCCCTTCCCATCCGACGAGCGGATCGCGCGGGTGAGGGTCCCGCTGCTCATCATGCACGGCACCGACGATCACGTCATTCCGATCCGTTTCGGCGAGCGCCTGTTTTCGCTTGCCAATGAGCCGAAGCGGTTCGTCAAATTTCCCGGCGGCGGTCATGAAAATCTCGGCAACTTCGGCGCGATCGAGACCGCACGACAGTTCATCAACGACGCAAGAGGCTGACGGCGGTCATTGTTTGCTTCATAGTCTCCGCTTGGAGATATCAGGGATGATCCAATGAGCGCACATGGGCCGATGCCGCGATCGGCGTGGATCTATCCGGCGCTAGGCATGGTGCTGTTCGCTGTCGCCGCAGCGAGCGGCTATTCGTTTACGCCCTCGGCCGGCGGCTGGCTGTTCGCAGCGGTGCTGCTGGTCATCCTGTTCGGCACGGTGTTCGCCGCGGTTCATCACGCCGAAATGATCGCCGAGCGGATTGGCGAGCCGTTCGGCACGCTGCTGCTCACGATGGCCATCACCATTATCGAGGTGGCGCTGATCGCCACCATCATGCTCGGTGACAAACCGGCGCCGACGCTGGCACGCGATACGGTATTTGCAGTGGTCATGATCGTCTGCAACGGTCTGGTCGGTCTTTGCATCTTTATCGGCGGCGTGCGCTATCGCGAGCAGGATTTTCAGATCACCGGCGCCAACCTCTATCTTAGCGTCCTGTTCGTGCTGGCGACGATTACGCTGGACATGCCGAACTTCACGTTGACTTCGCCGGGGCCGGTCTATTCCGCGGCGCAACTCGGCTTTGTCAGTGTGGTGACGGTGCTGCTGTACGCGGTGTTCCTCTACACCCAGACCATCCGCCACCGCGATTATTTCGTCGGCAGCGCCAACGAGGCGGCCGCTCAAGGCGAGGTGATGTCGGACCGCATGCTGGCGATCAGCATTGCACTGCTTCTGCTCGCCGTGCTTGCGGTGGTGCTGCTGGCCAAGAAATTCTCCGTCGTCGTCGACGTCGTCACCGCGAAGATCGGCGCGCCGACTGCTTTTGCAGGCCTCTTGGTCGCAATCCTGGTCCTTCTGCCGGAAAGCGTCGCGGCGATCTCCGCCGCGCGCAAGAACGATCTGCAGAAGGCCATTAACCTCGCGCTCGGTTCGTCGATCGCGACCATCGGGCTTACCGTTCCCGCCGTAGCCGTCGCCGCCTATATGCTCGACCAGCAGCTTGTGCTCGGGCTAAGCAACCAGCACATGCTGATCCTGCTGCTCACCTTCATGCTGAGCATGCTCACCTTCGGCACCGGCCGCACCAACATCCTGTTCGGCATGGTCCACATGGTGGTGTTTGCCGTGTTCGTGTTCATGGTATTCGTGCCCTAAACTCCCGAGACAAGAGGTAGCCAGATGCTCAGCGCCAAATCGGACGTCCAGGTCGACACGTCGGAAGTGCGCGTCACCGAATGGCGGCTGGCGCCGGGCAGCGCCACCGGCCATCACATCCACGAGATGGACTATGTGATCGTGCCCGTCACGGCGGGCGAAATGACCATCGTGGCGCCCAATGGCGAGCGCTCCAAGGCGCAGCTGGCGGCCGGAAAATCCTACTTCCGCAAGGCCGGGGTGGAACACGACGTGCTCAACGAGACGGCATCCGAGATCGTGTTCCTGGAAATCGAACTGAAACCATGAGCCGGAAATGCGGGCAATTGCCACCGATCCGTCGCAGTTGATCCCTTAATGTGCCTCAAAGTTCCCGCAAAGAGACCGGCGTCGGGAGTGGCCGGGATATGCTGAATTATCTGAAGAAATTCGCGGTGGAGATCGTGCCCTCGGTGGCCGCGACCGTCATCGGGGCCTACATCGTCAACCACTACATCAACGCCAAGCCCGCCGCCGACACACCGAAGGCGGCCGTGATGTCGACCGCCCAGCCGAAGGCCGGCGCGGCCAAGCCCGATGCCGACAAGGCCGAGGCGAAGACGAATTCGGACACCGAGACCGCCGGCATTCCCGCCTCCGGCGTCAAGGCCAAGGGCATTTCCGAAAAGGCGCTGCTGGAAAAGAACGCCGCCGCCGAGAAGGCCGTGGTGGTCGAGAAGCCGGCGGAGAAACCTGCCGAGAAGACAACCGACAAGCCGATCGAAACCACGGCGAGCCTGCCCGCTGAGCCCAAGCGTCCGGCTCCGGTGCGCGCGGCCAAATCACCGGCGCCGTCCGTCGTGGCCGCCGCGCCCGCCGACGCGGCTTCTGCCATCGAGGATCGTCGCGACGCCAACGATCTTGCCCGCGCCGCTATTGAACGCCTGCGCGGCAGTGGCGAAGCGCCGCCGCGTGCGCAGGCGGCCCCGCGTGCGCCGGAAGTCGCTCACATCGGTGAAGAACCGCGCGTGATCACCGCGCCGCCACCCGCGTTGCGGCCGCTGCCGCCGCCGATCGTGGTCTCGGCGCCGTCCGAGGGCGCCGATGCCGCTACTGCTGTGCGGGTCGATCCGTCGCGTCCGACGCCGCCGGCCGAGATTCCGACAGCGCGGCCGCCGCTCGACCTGCGCGCCGAGGCCACGGCCGAGCCGCCGAAGCAGAAGACCAACGTTGCCGAGGACATGCTCTCCGCGGCGAAGTCGATGTTCCACGCCGTCATCCCGAAGTAAGCGCTCGCCCCGGATTTGATCCGGGGCTGCATCGGCCAAGCTGGAAACATCAATCCGGATAGAAGCGTCAGCCGCCGACCCGCGCCAGCCCGTTGCGCGCGGCGTCGTCGCGCGGACGGATCGCAATGGCGCGATTGTACGATGTGGCCGCCTGCTTCTTGTCGCCGAGCTTTTCATAGGCGAGCCCGCGCATCGACCATGCATGTCCGTTGTTCGGCTCGGATTGCACGGCTTCGTCGAGATCGCCGGCGGCTTCCTTGACCTTGTCGAGTGCAAGGTAGCTGGTCGCGCGCGCGACCAGCGGATCGGCGCGCTGCGGCACGAGCCCGTGGACTGCCGTAAAATCCTCGATCGCTTCGGCATGCCGCTTGTCACCCTGGTGGATCTGGCCACGGCCGCTCAGCGCCTGCACGTTGTAGGGATCGAGCGCGAGCGCCTTCTCGAACTGGGCCAGGGCTTCATCGGCTTTGCCGGAACGCGCCAGCACCTGTCCCTGCGCCGCGTAGCCCTGGGCATCCCTGACGTTCTCGGCGCTGATCTCGGCGGCCGGCGCGGCGGTCGCCTTCGGTGTCGCTTCCTTGTCAGGGCCGAGCGAGTACGAGCCGAGGTCGAACGAGCAGCCGCACAGCATGAGGCCCACAAGGACAATGGCCATACGCGACGCATTCAGGCAGGCATCAGAACTCGAAATGGCCATTGCGGCGAATTGCTCCCGCGTCCTGTGCCGCAAGGGTAACGTGCTGCGCCGTAAAGTACATCGGCCAAAAAGAAACGCGGACCGCAAGGCCCGCGTTTTCGGAACTCGGATTGCTCAGAGCGGATCAGCGAGGACCGCGAGGACCAGCGCCGCCACGGCCGCCCGGACCGCGATCGCCGCCGGGGCCGGCGCCGAAGGCCGGCTTCGGCTTCATCGGCAGCAGGCCTTCGCGCTGCAGCTTCTTGCGCGCCAGCTTGCGGGCGCGGCGCACGGCTTCCGCCTTTTCGCGGGCCTTCTTCTCGGAGGGCTTCTCGTAATGACCGCGGAGCTTCATCTCGCGGAAAATCCCCTCGCGCTGCATCTTCTTTTTCAGCGCCTTGAGGGCTTGATCGACGTTGTTATCGCGGACGAGAACCTGCACGCGGCATCCTCTTTTCGGTGTGAGCGGTCTGGAATCTGGGCAGCAAAAGGCCGGCTAAACGCGGACCTTCAGCCTGAGCGCGCGCATGTATCAGACAAATGTTGAATTGTCCACCTGTGCACGCCCATTTGACGCGGCAAAATCGACCAATTGGGGCTGAAATCAGCCGCTTTTCGGCCGATCTGGCGTTACCTGCGTCACGTGCCCCATCTTGCGGCCGGGCCGTGCCGGACCCTTGCCGTAGAGGTGGACGGTGGCGCCGGGCACCGTCAGCCAGCGCTCAAAATCGTTGATGTCGTCGCCGATCAAATTGGTCATGACGACCTTGCCATGGCGGACCGGCTTGCCGAGCGGCCAGCCGGCAATCGCCCTTATATGCTGCTCGAATTGCGAGATCGAGGCGCCGTCCAGCGTCCAGTGCCCGGAATTGTGCACCCGCGGCGCGATCTCGTTGACCAGCACCTGCGCGCCTTGCCCGTTCGGCACCACGAACATCTCGACCGCGAGAACGCCGACATAATCGAGCGCGTTGGCGATCTTTTCGGCGATGGCGCGGGCCTCCGCAGCGAGCGCATAGGGGATATCGGCGGGCGCCCGAGATATCTTGAGAATGTGATCGCGATGCTCGTTTTCGGTAACGTCGTAGCATTCGACATCGCCGTCGGCGGAGCGTGCCGCGACCACTGATATCTCGCGCTCGAACGGCACGAATGCCTCCAGGATCGCGGACTTGGTGCCCAGTTCCTCCCAGACGCGGTCGAAGTCATCGCCCTCGCGGATGATCGCCTGGCCCTTGCCGTCATAGCCGAACCGGCGGGTCTTGATCACGGCGGGCAGGCCAATTCGCTTGATCGCGGCGCGCAGCGTCTCCGGCGAGGACACGTCAGCATAGTCGGCGGTGCCGATGCCGAGCCGGACCACGAAGTCCTTCTCGATCAGACGGTCCTGCGTGGTCTCGAGGATCTTGTAGGCGGGCAGTACCGGCTTGTGCGCCGCCAGCACCATGGCGGTCGCAGCTGGCACGTTCTCGAATTCGTAGGTGACGACGTCGACATCGGCGGCGAACATTTCCAGCCGCTCGACATCGGCGTATTCAGCGCACACGCCGTTGAGCACGACGTCGAAGGCCGGCGAATCCGGCTCCGGCGAGAACACCTGGCATTTCAGCCCGAGCCGCGCCGCCGCCATCGCCAGCATCCGGCCCAATTGGCCGCCGCCGAGAATTCCGATGGTATCGCCGGGCTTCAGCTTCACAGCGCTGATGCCCTGCTTGCGGGGTTGATAGTCCATTGCGGCAACCTCTATGCGAACGTCACGCCGATCCCTCGGGGCGTTCGGCGACAGCGTCCGTCTGTTGCTTGCGCCAGGCCGCAAGGCGTGCGGCAAGCGGTGGATCGTTCAGCGCCAGCACGCTGGCGGCAAGCAGCGCTGCGTTGATCGCGCCGGCCCTGCCGATCGCGAGCGTGCCGACGGGGATGCCGGCCGGCATCTGCACGATGGAATAGAGCGAATCCTGGCCGGACAGCGCCTTGGATTCGACGGGCACGCCGAACACGGGCAGTTCGGTCAGCGAGGCCGCCATGCCCGGCAGATGCGCAGCACCACCGGCGCCGGCAATGATGACCTTGAAACCGGCGGCCTTGGCGCCCTTGGCAAAGGCGAACAGCCGTTCGGGCGTGCGGTGGGCGGAGACGATGCGTTTGTCACAGGGAACCCCGAGCGCTGCGAGGGTCTCGGCGGTGTGGCGCATGGTCTCCCAGTCGGACTGGCTGCCCATGATGATGGCGACGGGGGCGGTCATTCGGCCAATTCTTTGCGGGAATCCAAAAACATAGGCCGATTATAGGGTCGGCCCGGCGTTGATCCAAGGCGGTGGCAAGAGGTTGGGAATGGACTATCCTGTCTTGGTGAATCCGAGCAAGCCTTCTTGAGAATTTGCCTATGAAGAAGAAAGCCCGGGCTGCGGCCTCGAAGGCTTCCAAAGGCCGGAAATCCGGCGCTACGGAGCGAAAAGCGGCCTTGCTGCGGGCGCAGGGCGCTCCCCGGCGGTCGGCAGCTCCCAAGGCGGCGGGACCCGATGACGCCAAATCGGCGGTGCGGCGGCTGCGCCAGGAGCTGAGAGAGGCGCGCGCCGAAGTCGCGCAGCTGAAGGCCACCGCCGAGACCGATTTCCTGCTCGACATCCTCAACCGGCGCGGCTTTGAGCGCGAGCTTTCGCGCTCGATCGCCTTCATCAAGCGCTATTCGGCGAGCGGCGCGCTGCTGATGCTCGACCTCGATCGCTTCAAACCGATCAATGATGCATTCGGCCATGCCGCCGGCGACGAGGTGCTGAAGGCGATCGCGCAGACGCTGGCGAGCCAGGTCCGTTCCTCCGACGTCATCGGCCGGCTCGGCGGCGACGAGTTCGCGGTGCTCTTGTGGAATCTCAGCGAGAGCGATGCGCGGGCAAAGGCGGCGGCGCTGGAGCAGGCGATCGACGGTCTGCGCTTTTCATTCGGCGCCACCACGGTGCGTACCGGCGCATCGGTCGGCGTCGCTGTCCTCGATTCCCATTCGGAAGTGCGTACCGCGCTTGAGCAGGCCGACAGCGCCATGTATGTGCGCAAGGCGCAGCGCCGCCACGAGGTTGCGTAACCCAGCCCAATAGAACGCTATAGCGTGCCCAGGAGATCGTCGGGCACATTGCCGAACTTGCGCAGCAGATGCGCATCGCCGAATTCGCCGATCATGGGATCGCCGGTGCGGCTGAAGGCGATGGCGCCGATGCTGCCGGGAATCCGCGACATCATCTCGGCGCGGCGCAGCGCCGTGATCGCGCTCTGGCATTCCTCGGCATTGCCCGCGATCATTTCGCCGCTCTCATCACGCATGAACGGCAATGCGACGTAATAGGTAACATTGGCCATCGCTTCGCTCCTGGTAGATGGGAATCAGGCGGCGCTGCTCCTCGCATGCGTGCAAGCCCTTTGTTGTGACGCATTTTCTTCACGCGAACCGGTAACCACTTCGCTTGAAAACGCCATGTTGGGCACGCATCCGGCTGCGATCGCCGCCTGCAGCTCGGCAAGCTCGCTTTCGAGATATTCGTTGGCCATGATCAGCGCCTTGATGGTCGAGCGGAGGTTGCCGTCGCACATCGCAATGGCTTGGTCGCAGGCCTGTTCGTAGCGGCGGTTATCTGACAACGCGGAGGCGGACATGGCGGAACTCCCGGGCTAGGGTTGACCCAAATGTTCCCTCTTTGTTCTCTTTGAGTCAAGGTGGATTTTCCGGAACGATGCCGGCTCCGTCGCGTTAGCGGTCTGCTTGTACAGACTTCCACCACCTTCCAGGTCCCGGTTGGCTCATAGAGCCGGCCGGGGCCTTTTTTTGGGTGGTTGCGGCAAGCTGTGGAGAATGGGGACAAACCGCGCTACGGCCACGCGTCATCGCCGGCCGTCGCCGGATACCGCGCTCAGGCGATGATGTCGGGGGTGATCTGGTCTTCGATGAAGGCGATGCGGTCGCGCAGCAGCAGCTTGCGCTTCTTCAGGCGCTGCAATCGCAACAGATCCGGCGCCGGCGACTGATGCAGCGCATCGATTGCCGCATCGAGGTCGCGGTGCTCCTGCTGCAGCCGGGCAAGTTCGGCCTGGAGTTCGCGCTCATCTTCGTCGGTCATGGTGTGTATTAACTAACAGGCACGAGAAGGTTGTAGCGGCTCGCGGCCGCGACTGGCGCAAATATCGTCCTTGCTGCCGTGCGGCGCAAGCTGACCGGGTTCCCCTAGTCACGATTGGTTACAGATAATTCCGAAAAAATTGACGGCAGCCGATCCGGGATTCCCGTCGACAGATTCGCAGCCTGGTGTACACTTCACCGTCCGGATCGAATCTGAGGTTTCCCACCGAGGAGGAATGCGAATGGCAATACAGGCCCATCTCGTTGAACTGGAACGCAAACACAAGCTTCTCGAAAGTGAACTACACGAAGCGTTGCTCCATCTCAGTACAGATGACCTGCAAATCGTCGAGTTGAAGCGTCGGAAGTTGATGGTCAAGGACCAGATCGAGCGGTTGAGGCATACCGCCGAAGAAACGGTCCACTAGCCGACGCCCTCGTAAATCTTCGTAAAGACGAAGACACGGCCCTCGTTTTCGGGTGAGCTCAAGTCTCATCCGTGCGGGGGCTTGTTATTTTTGCTGTTAGTTCTGCACTCCCGCCATGCCGGCGACATGGTCGGCGATGGCCAGCGATGATGTCAGGCCAGGCGATTCGATTCCGAACAGGTTGATCAATCCGGCGACGCCGTGCTCGCCAGGTCCCTGCATCAGAAAATCCTGTCGTGCCACCGCAGGCGGCACGATCTTCGGCCGGATCCCCGAATAGCTCGGCATCAGCGCGCCATCCGGCAGAGTCGGCCAGTATTTGCGGATTGCCGGATAGAAACGCGCCGCACGCGCGGGATCGACGGCATAGTCGATGGTCTCGATCCATTCGACGTCGGGGCCGAACCGCGCCTGCCCGGCCATGTCGAGGGTCAGGTGCACGCCAAGGCCGCCGGGCTCCGGCACCGGATAGATCAGGCGCGAGAACGGCGCCCGCGCATTGCAGCTGAAATAATTGCCCTTGGCCAGATACGCCGCCGGGATCATCTCGACCGGCATGCCCTCGATCCCGCGTGCGACGGCAGGCGCGTTGAGCCCGGCGGCGTTGATGAGGAGGTCGCATTGCAGCGCCATCGGCGAGGCGCCGCCGGCTTCCAGTTCGACCCGGCCCGCGCTCGCCTGGGCGCGAATAATCGGCGTGTGAAAGGCGAACGCCGCGCCGGCATCTTCCGCCTCGCCGCGCAGCGAAAGCATGTAGGCGTGGCTGTCGATGATCCCCGTGGAGGGCGAGAGCAGGGCGGCATCGCATTGCAGCGCGGGCTCAAGCGCGCGCGCCGCTTCGCCTGATAGCGTCTGCATGTCGGCGACGCCGTTGGCCTCGGCGTGGCTGCGGATCGCCGCCAGCTTTGCCGTCTCTTCCGGGGTCGTCGCAACGATCAGCTTGCCGCAGTTCCTGTAGGGGACGCCGTGCTCGTCGCAGTAGCGGTAAAGCGCGCGCTTGCCCGCCACGCACATCCGCGCCATCCAGCTGCCGGCGGGATAATAGATCCCGGCGTGGATCACCTCGCTGTTGCGCGAGGAGGTCACCGTGCCGATGCCTTCGGCCTCTTCCAGCACCACCACTTCACGGCCGGCCTGCGCCAGCCGCCTAGCCACCGCAAGGCCGATCACCCCGGCCCCGATAATGACGCACTCGACCCTGTCCATGTGAAGCTGAAACCTGTGAAAATTGCCGCGTCCCTGGGCACTGTCAGCAGCTGATTCTTAGCTCTTCATTAAGCAACTGCCACCGCCAAGCCCTTGGTTTGCCTCGCAGCTGCCTGCGAAGGCCCTGCATTAGTGAAGCATTAATCATGTCAGGGCAATTGCCGTAATTTGAGTCACATTTTTGAGTTGCATGGGTACGCGTTTACCCGATCCAAACCCGCCAAAGCAGACACTCCGGCGCTGAAATGCGCAGGTGACTGATGGCTGGCAAGAATTGGCAGGCAGGCAGCAAGAACAAGTCTCTTGCCACGGCCGTGGCGTGCCTTGCCGTCTGCGCGTTGCCGTCGGTGCGCGCGCTTGCCGCCTCCAGCGGATTCCAGCCCTCGAGCTATACCGGCTCGCTCGACCCCAACACGATCTGGGAAGTGCTGATCGGCGGCATTGTCGTCGCTTCCTTCCTCGGCGCGGTCGCGATCTGGATGGTGTCGGCCTTGCGCCGTTTCAGGCGCTCGCAGCTGCGGCGCAACGCCTTCATCAGCACGGCGCTGAACCACCTCAACCAGGGCGTGGTGATGACCGATCCGCGTGGGCGGATCATCTTCTGCAACGACCAGTATCTCAACTTGTACGGCCTGACGCGCGCCGATGTGCCGCGCGACATGACCGGTCCGGAACTGCTGGAGATGCGGCGCTCGCGCGGCGTGCTGCAGGGCTCCGATGAAGATTTCTACGCTCGCGCGGCCACGCCCGAAGGCCTTGTCACGGAGCTGCCCGACGGCCGCTCGGTGCTGGTGAAATATTTCACGCTGCCCAATGGCGGTTCGGTCGCGACCCATCTGGACTGCACCGAGCAGCGCAAGCTGTCGCGCAAGCTTTCCTCCACCACCCAGTTCCTGGAATCGGTGCTGGACAACGTGCCGGTTTGCGTCGCCGCCAAGAACATCGAGGACGGCCGCTACATCTTCGCCAACCGGGCTTTCGAGCGCTTTTCGCGTTTCTCGAGGGATCACATCGTCGGCAAGTCCGCGGAGGAGATCTTCAGCCCGGCCACCGCGGCCGCCATCGTCAAGGCGGACGAAGCGGCGCTGGCGGCGCGGGAGGGTTATCACCGTACCGAATTCCAGGTCGAGCGCGGCGCGCAGCAGCGCGTGCTCGCCTCCAACCGCGTGGTTGCGCGCAACGAGAAGGGCGAGCCGGAGTTCCTGATCGCGCTGTTCGACGACATCACCGACCGCCGCTCGCTGTCGCGCGAATTGGAGAACACCAAGAAGTTCCTCGAGCTCGTGGTCGACAACATCCCGGTCGCGCTGATCGTCGAAGACGTCAGGGACGGCAAGTATTTGCTCGCGAACCGCAGCGCCGAAACCATCCTCAACCGCCGCCGCGAGGACGCCACCGGTCTCACCGCGACCGACATCTTCAACCCGCGTGAAGCGAAGCTGATCGTCGCGCGCGACGAGGCGGCGATCAAGAAGCGCGTCCTGCTCACCGAGGAGCACCCGATCTCGACCAAGGACGGCCTGCGCCTGTTCCTGACCCGCCGCATGACCGTGCTCGACGATGCCGGCGACCCGCAATACCTGATCAAGACCCACGAGGACGTCACCGACCGCCGCCAGACCGAGTCGCGGATGGCGCACATGGCCTATCACGACGGCCTCACCGACCTGCCGAACCGCGCCGCCTTCCTGCAGGCGCTGGCGCAGATGATCGAGGCCTGCGCGGGAACCGACGAGGAGTTCGCCGTGCTCTGCGTCGACCTCGACGGTCTGAAAGAGATCAACGACGTGTTCGGCCACGCCACGGGCGACAAGGTACTGATCGAAGTGGCGCAGCGCCTGCAGGACACCGCGCGCGGCGGCGTCGTGGCGCGCCTGTCCGGCGACGAGTTTGGCCTGATCATCGACGGCAAGCAGCCGGAAGCCGGCAAGGCGCTGGCTGCCCAGCTTGCCGAAGCGCTGGCCAGGGAATTCCAGATCGACGGCAAGGCCGTGCGCACAGGTGTCACGACCGGCATCTCGGTGTTCCCGCACAACGGTTCGGACGCGGCCGCGCTGCTCGCCAATGCGGGCGCAGCCCTGTTTCGCGCCAAGCAGAAGTCGCGCGGCACCGTCAACGTGTTCGAGCCGGAGATGGACCAGCAGATCCGCGACCGCCGCGTGCTGCACCAGGATCTCTCGGTCGCGATCAAGAACGGCGAATTGTCGCTCTATTATCAGCCGCAGGCGACTTCCAGCGACACGGTGGCCACCTGCAAGATCATCGGCTTCGAGGCGCTGGCGCGCTGGATGCACCCGCTGCGCGGCTTCGTGTCGCCCGCCGACTTCATCCCGATCGCGGAAGAGAGCGGCCTGATCGTCGAGATGGGCGAATGGATCCTGCGCGAGGCGTGCCGGGAAGCTGCGTCCTGGCCGGTGCCGCTGCAGGTCGCCGTCAACCTGTCGCCGGCGCAGTTCATGCACGGTGACGTCGTCAGCCTCGTGCATTCGATCCTGCTCGAAACCGGGCTGGCGCCGGGCCGGCTGGAACTCGAAATCACCGAGGGCGTGCTGATCGAGGATTTCGACCGCGGCCTTGCGCTGCTGCGGCGGCTGAAGGGGCTCGGCGTGCGCATCTCGATGGACGATTTCGGCAGCGGTTATTCCTCGCTGAGCTATCTGCAGGCGTTCCCGTTCGACAAGATCAAGATCGACCGGGCCTTCGTCATCAATCTCGGCAAGACCCCGCAATCGGCCAACATCGTCAGCGCCGTTATCGACCTCGGCCACGGCCTGGAAATGTCGATCGTCGCCGAGGGCGTCGAGACCCCCGAACAGCTCTCCTTCCTTGCCAGCGAAGGCTGTGATGCGGTTCAGGGCTATTTGCTCGGCAAACCCGCGCCGATCGGCCAGTACGCCAAGCTCGTCGGCCGCGACAACACCATGGAGCCCGCGCGCAAGATTGGCTAGAGATGAGAACGGGCGTTCCATCTCTCTTCAGCGTTGCGTATGGCGGACTACGATCTTGCAATCCTCGGCGGCGGTCTCAACGGCGTCAGCGTGGCGCGCGACGCCGCTGGAAGGGGCCTTCGCGTTCTCCTGGTCGAGCAGGGCGATCTCGGCGGCGGCGCATCCTCGGCCTCGCCACGGCTGATCCATGGCGATCTGTCGGTGCTGGAGCGGCGGGATTTCCGCCGGGTGCGCACCGCGCTCGCCGAGCGCGACATCTGGCTGCGTATCGCGCCGCATCTGGTGCGCCCGATGCGCTTTGCCATTCCCGCCCATGCCGACGAGCGGCCGCCCTGGGTGCTGCGGGCGTGGCTCTGGCTCTATGACCGGCTCGGGGCGCGGCGACCGCTGCCAGCATCGGAAACCGTCGACATCACCCATCATCCGGCCGGCGATGCGCTGAAGCGGCCATTCGGCACGGCGTTCGAATATTCCGACTGTATCGTCGACGACTCCCGCCTGGTCGTGCTCTCGGCGGTCGATGCCGCCGAGCGCGGCGCCTCGATCTGCACCGGCGCGCGCTGCGTTCGCGCCGACCGCACCGACGCCTGGCGGCTTGCCATCATCGATCGCGGCCATCGCCACATTGCCACCGCCCGCGCCCTGGTCAACGCCACCGGCGCCTGGACGGCCTCGGTCGCCGACACGGTGCTGCGCGTGCCCGCGCCGCCGCTCGGCATCACCCAGCTCAGCCAGATCGTGGTGAAGCGGCTGTTCGACAGCGACAATGTCTACGTGTTCCAGAACCACGACCGCCGGCTGATCTTCGCAAGCCCCTATGAGCGCGACTTCACACTGATCGGCAGCATCGGCCATGCCTTCAAGGGCGATCCGGCGGTGGTTTCGATGGCGGCGGACGACGTTGCCTATCTCTGCGACGCCGCCAACCGCTATTTCCGCGAACGGGTGGAAACCTCCGATGTGGTGCGCACGGTCTCCGGCGCCAATTCCGTGATCGGACGCGGCGCCAGTGGCTCGCGGCGCGATGGCGTGCTGAATTTCGATGCCAGGCGCGGCAAGGCGCCGCTGGTGACGATTTTCGGCGGCGATGTCACCACCGCGCGGCTGCGCGCCGAGCGCGCGGTGTCGCAGCTGTCGAAATTCTATCCGATGTCGCCGCGCTGGACCGCGACGACGCCGCTGCCCGGCGGCGATTTCGGCTGGGCCAAGTTCGAGGACGAGGTCGACAATGCGCGCGACCAGTGGCGCTTCCTCAGCGAGAGCCAGGCGCGGCGCATGGTTGCGGCCTACGGCTCGCGGCTGGTCACCCTCATCGGTGACGCCAAATCGAAGGAGGATCTCGGTCCCGCATTCGGATCCGAGCTGACGGGCGCGGAAGTGCGCTACCTCATGACAAAGGAATGGGCGCGCTTCCCCGACGACGTGTTGTGGCGTCGCACGAAACTGGGCCTCACCATGCCGGCCGCCGATCGCGAGAGATTGGCGGCGTTCATGGCGAGCGGGGCGCAATAGCGTCCGTCATATCGTCCGGGCGCTCCCCTCGCACATCCGTCGGCGTCGCGCCGAAATGGCGGCGGAAGGCGCGGTTGAAGTAGGAGATGTCGTTGAAGCCGCAGGCGTGCGCGAGCTGCGCGATGGTCAGATGCGCGTGGCGGGAATCGCGCAGCATGCGCCGCACCCGGCTCAAGCGCTCGCCGAGCACGAAGGATGTGAACGAGATTCCTTCCTGCTCGAACAGCTTTCGCACATAGCGCGAGGAGATGCCGTGGCGGCCGGCGATCATTTCCGACGACAGATCGCTGTTGCCGAGCATCGACATCACGTCGGATTTCAGCGCCTTCAGCCGCGCCGCCTTGGCGCCGCCGAGCGCGGCCTCGCCCTGGCCGCCGCGCGCGCCGAGCGCCAGCGCGACCAGATCGAGGATATGGGCGGAGACGGAGCGGGCGACTTCGGGATGGTTGAGCTCGTCGGCCGCCAGCACCGCGTCGAGATATTTGGTCAGCAGGCGCAGCGCCGGGTCGTCGGCGGGAATCGGCCGGCCGAAGGCGGCGGCATAGTCCGGAGCAAGCTCGGCAATCGCCGGACGCGACAGCGCCAGCGTGATGAAGCTGCCGTCGGTGTTCAGCGTGCTGACGGAGGCATCAGCCCCCGACAGCATGCTGGCGCTGCCGACGCCGCCGATCAACTCGTGGCCCAATTGCGTGGCCGATGCCTCGCCGGATCGCAAGATGCTGACCGCGATGATGTCGCTGAAGTCCTTGAGCAGTTCGCGCGTCACGCGGTCATGCGCGGCCGAGCGCGAGGCTGAGGCGATGGCGACATTGGGAAGAAAGTTGAAGGTCACATCGGCGTGAAATGGATCGTCAGAGATCGGCTCGATATCCACTTTCGCGACGCCGCGGCCATCTGCCTCGCGCCACATGGCAAGGCGCTTCTCATCGGGAAACATGTCCATCGAGATTTGAACACTGCGCGGTAATTCGTCTTGCATCGGTCCCCCGATCGGCCATTGACTCCAGCCGATAGTCGCTGCCACTTCGGAACGCGTTCACATCGGGATCAAGAATTTTTGGGGATTGGGGCCGCTGGGTACCATCGGCCGCGCCCGCAGCCCGGTGCGGGCCTGTTGAGCCGCCGGCGATCCGTCGCTAGCTTGCGGGCTCGACGGGGTAGGCTTGAGGATATGGCTGAGGAACAAGTGCATAGCGAGGTGGCTGCGGAGCGCGCCACAACCGAATCGCCGGCGAAACCAG